>CAYUBX010000310.1:0-4814 GCA_964443165.1 uncultured Acidimicrobiales bacterium | reverse complement strand
ATCATGTCCTGCGGGACTGGGGAATGCAGCGGGAATCCGGTGTTTACGTCGAGCCGGTTCCGCTCGCGGTCGGTGAGAACGTCGTGATCTGGACGCGGGTCATTGGGGTGTGGCTGCTGTTCTCGTGCCGGATCATCGAGGTGGTGGATTTGCCAACCGAGTTCGGGTTCACCTACGCCACCATGCCGGGGCACCCCGAGCGAGGTCGAGAGAGCTTCGTTCTCCACCGCAGCGCCGACGGGGAGATCGTCCTGCGGATCCACGCCGTGTCGCGGCCGAACACCCTGATGAGCCGCGTCTCGGGACCCATCGGCCGGGCGATGCAGCGCCGGTACATGCAGGGCTACGTCGAGGCGGTTCGGGCGGTCGTCGCCGGCGAGCCCGGCCAGAGCGGGTGACGCTCCTGGAGACTCGGGGCATCGTTGAGCTGCAGACGAGCCACTGGATGCCGATGGTAATTTCGGCGGTTGCTCGTCATCTGCGACGGCCCGCCACCTCAGGCAGGACATGACCACCGAACGCGACACCGATCCAGCTGGCGAGATGGTCGACGCGGAGGCTGACCGCCGCCGACAAGGCGATGCGGCGGTCGCCGGAGCCCGGTGGCTCACGATGGCCCAGATGTTCAGCCAACTGCTGCGGGCAGCGATGAACTTCGTTCTGGTCTGGTTCCTCACCAAGGGCGACTACGGCCGGGTCGGGGTGGCGATGATCGTCCTGGCCCTCGTGGATCGCCTCGCCGACATGGGCACCGGCCAGGCCGTGATCCAACGCGAGGGCCTCGACAAGCGCACGACCGATGCCGTCTTCGGGCTCAACACGGCCATCGGGGTCGTTCTGTCTGGCCTGATCCTGGTGTTCGCCGAACCGCTCGCCCTCCTGGCAGGCGGCCCCGAAGCAGGGTCGAGTACGCCCCTTCTGCGCCTGTTGGCCCTGTCGGTGTTGGCGAGGTCGATGGGGATCGTTCACATCGCGCTCCTGCGTCGCAACCTCCAGTTCAAGAAGGCCGCCTTGGTCCTCATGGTGAGCGCCGTCGTGTTCGCCGGGGTGGCGGTTGTGCTGGCGATCGCCGACGCACGGGCCTGGTCGATCGTCATCGGCTCCACCGCGGCCAGCGTCGTCTCCACTCTCCTGGCGTGGTCGTGGAGCTCGTATCGCCCGTCGCTGAGGGTTCAGCCGAGCGCGCTGCGGTCCGTCGCGGGGTTCAGCACCAGCCTCACCGCCACCAACTTCTTCAACTACCTGATCCAGAACCTCGACCGCGCGCTGGTCAGCCGCAACCTCGGCGGGCCGGCCCTCGGCCTCTACGCGCTGGGCGTCCGGATCCTGCAGACGCCCATCGTGATGCTCACTCAGACCTCCAACCAGGTACTGATTCCGGTCCTCTCCCGCAACCAGAACGACCCGGCGGAGCAGCGCCGGCGGTATCTGCAGGCGTCCGCCACGGTCGCGCTCGCGGCCCAACCAGCGATGGCGGGACTCGCTGTCGTGGCCGATCTGTTCGTCGAGGTGGCCTTCAACGAAGAGTGGTCGGACGCCGGGTCGATCATCCGGGTCATGGCCCTCGTCGGAATGGTGAGCTCGGTGGTGAACCTCGCGTCGTCCGTCTACGTCGCCAACGCCCGGACCACCGCACAGCTGATCAACAGCATCTGCGTCGGCGGCTGCCTGATCGCGAGCTACATCGTCACGTCGCGCTGGAGCGTCGAAGCGGTGGTGCTCGGGACGGGTCTCGTGCTTCTCGTGACGGCTCCGTTCGTGTTGATCGTGCCGTTCCGGATCCTCGAGCTCCGGGTTGGGGAGTACCTCCGAGCCATCATCCCTGCGGCGCTGGTGGCGGCGGCAACAGCAGCGGCAGCGATCGGCGGTCGTGTCGGCGCAGACCGACTCGGCGCCGGAACCGTCGCCCAGCTTCTCCTGGCCGTCGTCGTGGGTGGCCTGATGGGCCTCGTCGCGGTCGTGATTCTCAAGCCCACCGGGTACCACGAGGTGCAGCGAATCATGGGTCTGAAGGCCCGGCGTCAGCGCAGCTCGTCGCCGAACAGCTGAGAGGCTCGACCCAGTCGACCTACGGTGATGCGCAGATGAGCGCTCCACCAGCAGCAGACGACCCGTACCGAAGCCACAGCGATGCCGAGCTCGCCGAGCTCGATCACGCGTTCCGCAGCGATCTCTATGCCGGACAGGTCGCGCTCGTGACCGGGGGAGCGGGCGGCATCGGACGGTCGATCTGCATGCTCCTGGGGCGTCTCGGCGCGCGGATCGTGACCTGCGGCAGGGACCAGGCCAAGCTCGACGACGTTCAGGCCTCGCTCGCCGAGCACGGCATCGACTGCCGCACTGTTGCCATGACCATCCGCGACGCTGACCAGGTCGAATCGATGCTGGCGGAGATCTGGGAGACCGAGGAGCGGCTCGACCTGGTGGTCAACAATGCCGGTGGTCAGTTCGCAGCTCCTGCCGTCGAGGTGTCGCCGAAGGGGTGGGCGGCCGTCGTCGAGACGAATCTCTACGGGACCTGGTACGTGATGCAGGCCGCGGCTCAGCACTGGATCACCCACGAGTCGGCTGGCTCGATCGTCAACATCGGGACGATCACCGGTCGCGGCAGCGTCGGCATCCCGCATACGGCGGCGGCCCGCTCGGGGGCTGCGGGGCTCGCGGCATCGGTGAGCGTGGAGTGGGCGCCTCACCGCATCCGGGTCAACACGATCGCGGTCGGCGTGGTGCGTAGCCCGGGCCTCGTGAACTATCCACCCGAGGCTCGACCGTCGTTCGATCACAACCCGCAGCGCCGACTCGGCGATGTCCACGATGTGGCTCAGGCGGTCGCCTACCTCGGGTCGCCGGTGGCCAGCGGTTTCGTGACCGGCGACGTGATGCACGTGGCCGGCGGCGAGCAGATCTGGGGCGAATACTGGGCACTCGGCAAGCCCGAGTGGTTCCAAGTAGAGGAGTGATCATGAGCAGTGACGGCGAATCTGGCGAGCAGGGCCGGCGCAACGCAGGAAGCGAGAAAACAGACACGAGTCGGTTGCAGGGGATCGCCCGGGCGTACACCGAGTCGGCGGTGCTCTATACGGCGATCGACGTCGAGCTGTTCACCCACGTTCGCAATGGCGCCGACACCGAGGAGGCGCTCGTCGCAGCCACCGGCCTGAGGCCGATCGACGTCGATCGCCTCGTCACCTGCGCGCTGAGCATGGATTTGCTGCGGTGGGCGGATGATGGCGAGCGGCTCGTGAACGCGCCAGACGCCGATCTGTATTTGGTGAAGGGCGAACGCCGCTACGCCGGCCCGTGGATGACGTTCACGCGGCGGGATGTTCCGGACTGGTTCCGCATGACGGAGTTGATGCGCGCGGGCGACAGCACTCAGTTGGGCATGTATGAGGACCTCACGGTCGAATCGGCGAAGGCGTACCACCGGTCGACCTCTTCGATCGGGTTCGGTGCGGCGCGGCGGTTCGTGCGCACCGTGGACCTGACCGGGCGATCGCACCTCCTCGATCTCGGCGGTGGTTCGGGCGCATACAGCATCACCGCTGTCGAGGCGGTCGATGGGTTACGTGCGACGGTTCTCGACCTCCCTCCCGTCGTGGTGGCCACGGAGGAGTACATCGCCGATGCCGGGGTCGAGGACCGGGTGACGACGCACGCGGCCGACTTCACCGTGGGCGAGTTTCCCGGGCCGTGCGATGTGGTCGTCATGGCGAGCAACCTCCCGATCTACGACGGTACGACGATCGCCGGCGTGGTCGCGCGGGCGTTTCGTGCACTCGAGTCAGGGGGCGAGATGCACCTGGTCGGCGAGATGCTCGAGGACGATCGCAGCGGGCCGGTGGACGCGGCGATGTGGGGGATGAACGAACTGGTCTGCGGTTCGAACGGCCGTGCTCACAGCCGCGGCGAGGTCGCCGGCTACTTCGCGGAGGCGGGGTTCGTGGACGTCGAGGTCACCGAGTTCGTGCCGGGAATCCTCGCCCGCTGCGAGGGCCGCAAGCCGTAGGCAAGTCGCTCAGCCATCGATAGGCGGGCCGGCGTGGTCGGTGATGAACCGGGTGAGCGCGTCCATATCGAGAGCGCTGCATGTCTGCTTGACGAGGTGTGCGGTGAACACGACGGTCGCCGGTAGAGCGGGGTTGGGTGCAATGTGGGCCCGATCCGGAACGGCAGCGAGGAGATCGGCGAGGGCGGCGTCGGAGACATCGCCCGACCGGTATTGGACGAGGACGTCCCCCGACTCCAGAACCCCGATCTGTTCGGCGGGGCTGAGCACCCGCTCGATCACCGGGGGTGCCTCCCACGCGATGTGGGGCCCGGAGGTGGGAGGGTCGCTGAGGTACTCGACCTGGGCCCCGGGGAGGACGTGGATCACGGCATCGGGCGCCAGCGGCTCCGAGCGCGGCCGATCACACGCAGCGGAGTCGGCCGATGAGCCGCATGCCGAGAGAACGACGGATGCGGCGAGGCCGACGGACAGGACTCCGGTGCATCGTCTGCCCGCTCTGGGTGGCGACGGCCTGCGATACATTGACACTGCGTGGGAACCCGCTCGGTCGAACGACGACTCCGCCAGGTGGCGGCGCGAGTGTCGAGCCTACGCGACGAGCTTCGGATCCTCGACGAGCAGCACCTGCATCTCGCCAACGACGCCGACGATGCCCGGCTGGCGGCCCTCATGTCCGAGACGCCGTTGTCGGATCGTGCCCACCGGGATGCGGCACGGCATGCGGGCACGATCGCCGTTCGCCGGGAAGAAGTGAGGGCCGAGATCGCCGACCTCGAAGGCCAGCAGGACAGGCTTCTCGACG
>CAYUBX010000309.1:0-4816 GCA_964443165.1 uncultured Acidimicrobiales bacterium | reverse complement strand
CGACGTCACGAGCTGACTCCCGGCCACGCCGTGGCCCACCAGCTCGCACTCACGGTGGGCGAGGTGACGCATGAGCCACGGGTAGTGCTCGGCCGTCAGAGCGTCGACCGCAACGGTCGGGGGAATGCCGTGATGGTCGAGCAGATCGAGAAGCCGAAACACCCCCACCCGGTGTCCGTACTCACGGTGAGTCAGCTGGACGTAGTCCGGCTCGGGGAGCTTCATCAGCCCGCCACTCGGCTGGCGGAGCGAGTAGGCGTCCGCCGGCGGCTCCCACTCGTAGTGCTCGAGGATGACGAGGGCTCCGATCGCGAGCGGCGCACCGTTGGGCCACCGAAGCGGCGCGCGGTCGGGAAGCGGCGACCAGTCGTAGTGGGGATGGTCCATCCCGTGCTGACGCTCCGCTGGCCCATACGTCAGGCCCTGATGCTCAGGCATCGGACACCTCCGCTTCGAGTCGGGCCGCGTGAGCCACGAAGTCCTCGTAGTGGTGATCGATGAAGTGATCGGCGATCTGTGCCGCGGTGACCTGCCAGACGTCGTCGTGGCTCAGCACGTGGTCGAGCATGCGCCGAAGAGTGTCGACCCGATGCGGCGCACCCATCAGGTATGGGTGGATCGCGAGGCACATGACCCGCCCTCCGGACTCCGCCTCGCGATACAGCACGTCGAACTGGTCGCACACCATCTGGACGAACTCGTCGGAGTCGTAGTGCTGGAGGAACACCGGGACGTCGTTCAGCTCGATGGAGTACGGGACGCTCACCAGGCGCCCGCTCTCCACATGGAGCGGGACGGGCTGGTCGTCGTGGAACCAATCGGCGTGATAGGTGAGACCGGCCTCCGCCATCAGATCCGGCGACGCGATCGAGTTGGAGACAGCAGGCCCGAGCATTCCCCGCAGCTGCTCCCCGGTGTGCTCGCGAAGCGCGTCGATGCACTCGCGGTAGAAAGCCCGTTCCTCGTCGGGCGTGAGCGAGGAGATGTAGCGGGTGTTGTAGATCCCATGGCTCATGATCTCCCACCCCCTCTCGATCATCGCAGCACCCACCTCGGGGTAGTGATCGAAGACCGCCAGGTTGGTGGAGGCCGTGCATGCCACGTCGAACTCGTCCAACGCGTCCAACATCCGCCAGAACCCCACCCGATTGCCGAAATCGCGCTGGCTGTATCCCTGCACGTCCGGGTGAGGTGACCGTGGCCACGGATTTCGCCGCGGGTCTCTCGGCGGGAGGAACTCGTAGTGCTCGACGTTGGGTGCGACCCAGAACGCGACGCGCGCGTCCCCCGGCCACGTGATGCGCGGCCGGTCGACGGCCGGGAGGTAATCGACGCGATGCGGGGGCAGCGACATGGCTCGACCGTAGCCACTGTGGCGGAGCGCTTCACCGCTGCACGAGTCGGTCGACGGGTACCGGCAGACGCGGGTGGTTCCGCTCCCGCGTCCTGGAGGTGGCACGTGCGCCGGCTATTCGTCTTCGTGGTGACACTTCTCATCGCGTACTCCTCCAGCGTGTTCGTCTCGCCGACGGTGGCGGCCGACCACTGCGCCGACATCAGCGTCACGAGCCAACGACTGCTGGCGAACACAGAACCCACGTCGGGCCCGCACGCTGTTGCCGTTCCGGCCGGTGAGTACCGCCTCGTCATGACCAGCGCCGACGAGGCTCACGCGGTCGACCCGCCGCTGCAGGCCCGCGAGGTCTGGTTCTTCGTGACAGACGGCGGGTACACCTCGCCGACGACGCCCGATCTCGCCGATCACCTCCTCGTCGCATCATTCGACTTCGGCATCGTCACCTTCGACGCGATGACGACGATCACCTTTTTTCACGGAGCATGGGGTCCCGGTTCGCAGAGTGTGACCGGCACGGTGACGTTCCAGTGCGTGTCGCCCGAACCCACCACAACCGTTGCTCCCACGACGAGCACCCCCGTCACAGTGCCTGCCACCACAGTGCCTGCCACGACAGTGCCTGCGACGACGGCTCCACCCACCACGGTCGCTCCAACGTCGACGGTCCCGACCACCACTCCGGCATCCGTCGCTCCGACCACCATTGCGCCCACGACCACCGCCGCGAACCCACCGGGAGCCGTCCTACCCGCCCCCTCGCTCGTTCGGCCGACCACCACCCAGAAGGGTGAGGTGCTGCCGATCACCATCACCCCCGGACCAGGCGACGACGACCTCGCACGCACAGGCGGCGAACTCAGCATCCTGTGGCTCGCAGCGTTCCTCCTCGGAACCGGTGCCGTCC
Source organism: uncultured Acidimicrobiales bacterium (assembly GCA_964443165.1). Taxonomy (GTDB): domain Bacteria; phylum Actinomycetota; class Acidimicrobiia; order Acidimicrobiales; family Poriferisodalaceae; genus JAYPWI01. The sequence goes on along the minus strand of CAYUBX010000309.1, from coordinate 2,555 downwards.
TGCTCGTCGTCGCCCAACGCCTGCGCCCGACGAGCTGACCCGCTACGCCGCCAACGGCGCTGCAGCCACCTCCGCGATCAAGAGAGCAACCGCGCCCGCCGGCGACCACGCCGTCGCCGACCGCAACTCGCCGTCGTCGTCGACCCCCACCACGTTGAAACGGGTCTCCCCATTGACCGTGATCCGGTAGTTCCTCACCTCGTGGAGCCCGAGATCGGCCAGAGCCGCCCCGGGTCTCTCAGCCAACGGGCCGGCCAGATGATCGATCGCAGAACGAAGCGGGGCGGTGTCAGAGCGGAAACTGTCCATGCGCCGCACCGTAGAAATGGGGTGGGACAGTTGTGTTGCCGCAACCGTCGGCTCGCGTCGCTCGCCTCCTCTGCGGGTTGCCATGACCCGCCCGGCGCTTCCCACGGGGGTGTTCGGCTTGTCGTCCGTCCGCCTCTGTGCCGGCCTTCAGGTCTGCGGGAGCCCGGCTCGGCCGTGGTACCTAGCCCGAAAAGGCGTCGCGGCGGACGATGGCTCGCAAGTGGTTGCCCACAGCCACGACATCGGCGCCCATGACCGCCTCGATATGGAAGTGCAGGAGCTTTCCATCGACCTCGGTGAGGGTCGCCACGCCGGTGACGGTGGAACCGACCGGGCTCGGGGCCAGGTGCTTCATGTCGATGTGGGCCCCGACGGTCGTGCGGTCCTCGGGGAGTGTCCCGGCGATCGCAGCGCAGGCGGCCTCCTCCACGAGAGCTACCACGCGCGGCGTACCGAGAACCCCGACGTCGCCGCTTCCGAGCGCGATCGCGGTGTCGGCGTCGGACACGACCAGATCGATACGGGCGTCCATCCCTGCGGCGGGTCCATCGGTCATCGGTTCACTCCCAGTCGTCCTCGCGATGGGCAACGTAGACGCCGCGGGCTGACGCGGGCGTCCACGGCGCACCGCGGTGACGATGACCCGAGCGGTTGAGACGTTCGCTGATGTCCCACCATGGGAGCTGCTGGTCGCCGAGGTCGAGCAGGCGGGTGAGCGCGGCGGCCTCCTTCTCGGCCATCTGGGCGGCCTGTTCGCGCTCTTGGCGCACGAGCTCTTCCTCGCGCCGCTGCTCGGCCAGACCGCTGCGCTGGTAACAGGAGAGACACAGGCCGTCCCAGCGCGCGGAGTACTTGCAGTACTTGCACTGCTTCATCTGGCTCCAACGTATCGACGGTCGCGTGGCACACCCCGTCGTCAGCGCGAGAGCAGAGCGAAAGGCGTCCGCAGGAGAATTCGTACATCGAGCACTTGCCGCCACGATCGCACGTACTCCATGTCGAGATCGAGCATCTGCAACGTGCTCAGCCTGCTGCGCCCCCTGACCTGCCAGAGGCCGGTGATGCCAGGACGGGTGGCGACTCGCTCGCGGTGATCGCCGTGGACGTGTTCGAACTCCCAGTCGAGCATCGGGCGCGGGCCCACGAGCGACATGTCGCCCCGGAGGACGTTGATGAGCTGGGGGAGTTCGTCGATGCTCGTGCGCCGAAGCAGACGGCCCACGGGCGTCACGCGGGGGTCATCGAGCTTGAAGGTGCCGTTGTCGGTCGGGCCGGCGTCGGGGTCGGTCAGCTTGCTGATCGCATAGCTGCGGTGTGACTCGTCATCCCCGTCCACGACCATGGACCGCAGCTTGAGCATCTCGAACAGCTGACCGTCGAGCCCCACTCGCATCTGGCGAAAGACCACCGGACCGGGGCTCGTCAGTCGGATCAGCACTGCGGATGCGGCGAGTATGGGTGCAGCCGCACCAAGAACGACGGACGCGACGACGACGTCCATCGCCCGCTTCGTTCGCGAGCTCCGAGCGGGATGCATGCCCGTTGTACGAGTCATGCTTTGTGGGCGTTCACCAGGTGTCCACCATCGGTCGCTTCTTGCCGGTGCGGTGTTGCTTGGGCGGAGCGGCCCGCAGCCCCATGGTGATCCAGCGTCGGGACTCGGCCGGGTCGATGACGTCGTCGATCTCGAAGAACGTGGCCGTGCTCACCGCCTTGCCGTTCTCGTAGAGCTTGTCGACCATGGTCTCGTAGTAGGCGATGCGCTCCTCGGGGTCCTCGATCGCTTCGAGCTCCTTGCGGTACCCGAGCTTCACGAAGCCCTCGAGGCCCATGCCGCCGAACTCGCCGGTCGGCCACGAGACGGTGAAGATCGGTGCCTTGAACGAGCCGCCCGCCATCGCCTGCGCACCGAGCCCGTAGCCCTTGCGCAGAACGATCGTCATGAACGGCACGTCGACGCTCGCCGAGGTGACGAACATGCGCGCTGCGTGGCGCACGGTCGCCTCGTACTCGGCCTGGGGTCCAACCATGATCCCCGGCGTGTCGCAGAGGAACAGCAGCGGGATGTCGTGCGCGTCGCAGAGCTGGATGAAGCGCGACCCCTTGTCGCTCGCGTCCGCGTCGATGGCACCGCCGAGGTGGTGGTTGTTGTTGGCGACGATGCCGATCGGCTTGCCTTCGATGCGGCCGAACGAGGTCACCACGCCGGGGCCCCAGCCCTTGCGGATCTCGAGGACCGAGTCAAC
>CAYUBX010000308.1:1522-4817 GCA_964443165.1 uncultured Acidimicrobiales bacterium | reverse complement strand
CCCGACCGGCCGGGCAACAAACGGGCGGACACCCTCGTCAACGTCCTCCAGTACCCCCACGTGGGGTTGATCTTCCTGATCCCCGGCACCAAGACGACGCTGCGTGTCCGGGGCCGCGCGCGCATCGTGCGGGACGAGCCACTCCTGGAGTCGATGGCGGTCGGAGGGAAGTCACCACAGCTCGCCCTCGTGGTGGACGTCTCCGAGGCGCTGTTCCACTGCTCGAAGTGCATCATCCGCTCGAAGCTTTGGGACTCGGATCTCGCGGTCGCCGACGACGACACGCTTCTCGCGCGGGCGATGAAGGATCAGACCGCGACGCCGCTCGACGTGGACCGTCTCCACGAATTCATCGTCGACAACGAGCGCAACGACCTCTACTAGGTGCGGCTCGCCGGGGCGAGGATGACCCGGCGAGTTGCTGTGCGGCCCTCCTGGCAGGCGAGCGCGATGCCGCCTGATGTGAGGCGATCGTCGCTCGCCGTCAGCTCGACGATCCTGCCGGTGGGTGACTCCCCGGTCGCGGTGATCGACGACCCCTCCACCCGCATGGCGAGTTGCCAGGTCGTCCCGAGGGTCACCTCGGCCTGCGCCGACGCCAGTACCTCCGGTTCGTCGTCGACGGTGGCCCGGAGCTCGATCCCCTGTCCGGGGACGAGCATCAGCGAGTAGTGGCGCCGCATCCCCTGGACCCGCGCTGCGATCCCTGCGCTCGTCACGAGGTGCGGTGTCACGTCCGCCCGCACCTCGTAGGCCTCCCACTCGCGGCAGCCGTGGAGCAGCAGGCCCGTGCCCGAGTTCTGCATGAGACGGAAGGACTCGTCGCCCCGCCCCGGCCAGAAGCCGTCCACCCCGTTGACCCACGCCCTGTGCCACATCGCGCCGCCGCCGTCTCGACCGAGGGTCACCGTGGGGACGCCGTCCCAGGTGAGGTGGTCGAGCCCCACCGATGTGGGCACGGCCGCCTCGATGGTGAGGCCGACGAAGGCGATCGGTCGCCCCTCGGTGTTGGGCACCTCGAACTCCAGCTGGGTCGAGGTGCCCGGCTCCACCGTGAGCGCAGGCCCGCTGACCGGCTGCGGTTCGTCGTCTCTGCCGTAGGCCCACACCGTCAGCGCTGCCGAGACCGCGTCGACCGCACCGCCGTCCATGGCCAGGGATCCTCGAACAGTCTGGCCGCTCGCCAGCGTCGGGCTGGCCATGAGCGCGTAGCCGGCGCTCTCGAAGAACCGGGCGGTCTCCTTCGACTCGACGAAGGTTCCTGTTCGGATCGTGGACTCCCCGGCCCCGACCTCGATGGCGAGATGTCGAGTCCCGTCGGGGCTGATGCGGTTGGCCACCGAGGCGTTCGAACCTTCGAATCCCTGGACCGATCCGGGATAGGAGAAGTGGAAGCGTGCGCCGTTCTTCGGCTCGGTGGGTTCGTCGCCGCGCAGACGGGTCGCCGCCCGCACGATCGCATCCGCTTCTCGCGCCGCATCGGAGATCGCCCGCCCTCCGTCAGCGGTGGGGAGGTACAGCCGATCGGCGACCGGGCTGCGCCAGTCGGGCCCGTCGTCGATCCCCTCGACGCCGGTCAGGATCCCCATGAGGCAGCCGAGGTTGCCCGCGTTGCAGTCCGTGTCCCACCCCGCGGTGTTGACGATGGTCTGGCCCTTCGAGAAGTCGCCGTCACTGTGCAGCAGCGACATCACGATCAGCCCGTGGTTGGGCACCATGTGGCAGTTGCCGCCATAGGTGTCGTACCCGTAGCGCTGCTGGATCCGGGCGAACGTCGACCGCCAGTCGTACGGGTCCTCGGCATGCCACTCGCGCACGTCGGTGATGAGCCGGTGAATCACCCCGTCGCCGGACACGAACTCGAGTGCGCCGTCGATGAGCGCGTCGACGCCGTCCTCGACGAAGGCCAGCGCTTCGAGCGCCGCGACGATCTGCGCACCCTCGACGCCTGCGCCATCATGGCTGACGCTCGCCGCGCGTCGTGCGAAGTCGGCAGCCCGGTCCGGCTCACCGGGGAACAACATCGCCCACCCGTCGATGAAGATCTGCCCGCCGATCTGCTCGGCGACCGTCTGGCCATTGGTCTCCATGGCGCCGGACGTCGGGGCGTCCACGCCATTCTTCAGACGGATGAACGCGGTGTGTTCGGTGGAGTTACCGAGCCCGCCCCACCACAGAACCGTGCGGTCCTCGATGAGGTAGTTGAGCCACGAGCGACCGATCGCCTTGGGCGTCAGGTCGAGGTCGTAGCCGTTGTCCTCGAGTGAGCGGACGAACGTGAAGGTGCCGCTGATGTCGTCGTCGGTGACGATGAGCGGGACACGGATGTCTGGCTTGCCATGCCGCTCGCGGAGGACCTCTTCGACCCGCTCGTTGACGTAGTACTCGATGTCGCCGAGGGAGCTCTCGATGGCATCGTTGGTCCAGTTCTCGAACGGGCGGCCCAGATAGACGCCGATGATCTTTCCGAGAACACCCGCGTACACACGCTCGGCGTAGTCGGCGGGCAGTGGTGCAGGCCGGGTCGTCATCCCTTCCAGAACGTAGTCTTCAGTGGATGGAGGTGACCCCGACCGGCGCGACGCTCGGCGCGGTGCTGCGCGACCTCGAGCTCGCGACCCTGACCGACGCGGAGTTCGCCGAGGTGTACGACGCCTGGCTCGAGTACGCGGTTCTGGTGTTCCCCGAGCAACACCTCAGCGACGACGAGCACATCGCGTTCACGCGCCGTTTCGGCCGCCTCGAGCGCGGCTTTCGGCGAACGATGAGCGCCGGGATCGGGCGGCTGTCCAACGTCACGAAGGAGGGTGAGGTCGCGGCGCCCGATTCCGTGCAGGCGCGTTTCCTCGTCGGCAACACCGGCTGGCATTCCGACAGCTCATACAAGCGGATCGGCGCCAAGGCATCGATCCTCGCTGCGCACGTCGTCCCGAGCACGGGCGGTGAGACCGAGTGGGCGGACATGCGGGCGGCCTGCAAAGCCCTGGAGCCAGAGGCGGCGGCGTCGCTCGACGGAGCTGTCGCCGTGCACTCGTATCGGTTCAGCCATGCGCCCTTCGGTGGCTTGGAGATCGCGAGCGGGGAGGACCTGGCCCATCTCCCGGATGTCTTGCATCCCGTCCTGCGAACCCACCCCGAGACGGCGCAACGAGTGCTGTTCGTGGGGCGACATGCCAGCCACATCGTGGGGCGCGACCTGGAGGAGAGCCGAGAACTCCTGAGGCAGCTCACGGCCGAGGCGTGCCGCCCGCCGCGCCTGTACGCGCACACGTGGTCGGTCGGCGATCTCGCGATC
>CAYUBX010000308.1:0-1512 GCA_964443165.1 uncultured Acidimicrobiales bacterium | reverse complement strand
GGACGTGCTGCCTCGCCACGGGCACGGGCCACCCGAACAGGTGGTGGGGGGGCGATCTCGCTTTCTGGGACACGCGCGCCGTCCTCCACCGCGGTCACCGCTGGCCCGACGACCAAGCGCGGGTGATGGTCCGCACGACGGTGGCGGGCGACGACCCCGACAACGAGTGGGCCGAGACCGTCGATGCGCAGCTCTCTGTCTCCGAGGACGAGTTCGCCGGTCGGCGCTGATCTCCCGGCATACTTCCCCGGTCGTCGAGGCAGAGGGAACAGCTGAATGAGCATTCTGGGAACGCGCGTGGTCCGAGTAGAGGATCCCGAGCTGCTGACCGTCGGCGGCAACTACGTCGACGATCTGGCGCCTGCCGACGCGCTGCACCTCACCTTCGTGCGATCGGTGATGCCGCACGCTTTCATCGAGAGCATCGACACGAGCGTCGCAGCGTCCGCGCCGGGCGTCGTCGCTGTCCTCACTGCGGCAGATCTGGAGCTGCCAGCGGTGCCCCCGGCGATGCCGATGCTCAACCAGGAGATGAGGCGCACCTGGCTCGCGTCCGACAGGGTCCGCTACGTCGGCGAACCGGTGGTCGCGGTGGTGTCGGAGACGCGACAGGCCGGACTCGATGCCGGTGAGCTGGTCGTGGTGGAGTACGACGAACTCGACGCCGTCGTCGATCCGAAGGAAGCGCTCTCGGGTGACGTCCTGTTGTTCCCCGAGGTCGGTACCAACGTCACCTTCGCCGTGCCACCCGCGTCCGAGGACGACCTCTTCGGCGACTGCGAGGTGGCCGTGTCGCTGTCGTTCCGCAATCAGCGTCTCGCACCCTGCTCGATGGAGGCCCGCTCCACCGTCTCTCGTTGGGACACTGGCGACGGTGGTCGCGAGCACCTCACCCAGTGGGCGAGTACCCAGAACGCCCACGGCACCCGCGACAGCCTCGTGGGCGCGCTCGGCCTCGAACCCGACCAGGTGCGGGTGATCTGTCCTGACGTCGGCGGTGGCTTCGGCGCGAAGAACGGTGGCTACCCCGAGGACATCGTGACCGCTCTCGTGGCGCGGCGGCTCGGTCGTCCGATGCGGTGGTCGGAGACACGCACCGAGTCGATGATGGGGATGGTGCACGGTCGCGGCTGCGATTTCGATGCCACGATCGGCGGCAGTCGCGATGGACGGGTCGCCGCGTACCGCGTCCACAGCACCCAAGACGCGGGTGCGTACCCCAACATGGGTGCGGTCCTTCCCTTCATCACGGCGACGATGACCTGCGGGGTCTACGACATTCCCAATGCCGTGTTCTCCGCCAACTCGGTCGTCACCAACACGATGCCGATGGGCGCCTACAGGGGCGCGGGCCGGCCCGAGGCCGCACATGCCATCGAGCGGATGATGGACGTATTCGCCGCGGAGATCGGCATGGACCCCGCGGAGGTCCGCCGCCGCAACTTCGTGCAGTCGGACGCCTTCCCGTACACGATCCCGACCGGTGCTACGATGGACACCGGCGAGTACGAG
>CAYUBX010000307.1:1632-4833 GCA_964443165.1 uncultured Acidimicrobiales bacterium | reverse complement strand
GAGTGCGACGGCCGGGTCACCGTTGCGGTCGACAGCCCCGAGACGGTCGACGCGGCAGCCGCAGCAGGCATCCAGGAGGTCGTGATCGACCTTCGCGTCGGTTTCCGGTGCGGGTGCGAGGTGGAGGACGCGGGTCCGCTGGCGGATCGAGCCCGAGCCGCTGGAATGAGCGTCCGCGGCGTCATGGGCTACGAGGGCCACGCAATGGGCAAGCCAGACATCGAGGAGCGCCGCCAGTTGATGGAGGGCGCCATGGAGCGGTTGCTCCGCGCTCACGAAGCGGTCGGCGGAGATCTCGTGACCGGCGGCGGTACTGGAACCCACGCCATCAACACCCACCTCAACGAGATCCAGGCCGGCTCGTACGTTCTCATGGACACCGCCTACCAACTGCAGAAGGACCTCCCGTTTCGCCAAGGCCTCTTCCTTCAGGCGTCGGTGGTGTCCATCGCGCCGAAGTGGGTCGTGTGCGATTCCGGGCTCAAGGCGCAAGGCATGGACCACGGCAATCCGTCCTCACCGGACGGCGAGGTCATGTACTGCTCGGACGAGCACACCAACCTGATCCCCGAACGCGACCTTCGACCCGGGGACCGGGTGACCCTCGTCCCGGCCCACATCGATCCCACCATCGCCAAGCACGAGGTTCTCCACCTGGTGCGCGACGGCGAGGTGGTGGGCCAGTGGGAGATCGACCTCCGCCACTGGTAGCTCGGGCAGCTAGCCGACGAGAGCAGCGCGCAAGGCACGGAGCGAGCGGCCGCGGTGGCTGATCGCGTGCTTCGCCTCGCTCGACATCGTGGCGAAGGTCTCGCCCGGAGCCTCGTCGGGACAAAAGACGGGGTCGTACCCGAACCCGTTGGTCCCCCGGCGTTCGAACCCGATCCGGCCCTCGACGGCACCCTCCACGACCACCTCGCGTCCGTCGGGCCAAGCGAGGATCACGACCGTCATGAATCGGGCCGTTCGCTCTTCCAACGGGACGCCGTCGAGCGCTGCGAGGAGCCTGTCGACGTTGTCGTCGTAGGTCGCGTTCTCCCCGGCGTACCTCGCCGACCGAACGCCCGGCGCGCCGCCGAGAGCGTCGACTTCGAGCCCAGTGTCGTCGGCGACCGCAGCCTCACCGGCGGCCTCGCACACCGCGCGCACCTTGAGGCGGGCGTTTCCCTCGAGGGTGTCGGCATCCTCGACGACGTCGCCCAGGCTCTCGGGGCGCGGCAGGACCTCGAACCCGTCCAGCAGTTGGGCCATCTCGGCGACCTTGTCGGGGTTCGCCGACCCCATCACCACCCTCACGGCAGCGGTGCGTCGAGCGCCGCCTTCTGGAGACCGACGATCTCGGAGATGCCCTTCTCCGCCAGAGCGAGCAGCTCATCGAGTTGACCGCGGTCGAACGGGTCGCCTTCGGCGGTGCCCTGCACCTCGACGAAGCGACCAGCACCGGTCATCACCACGTTCATGTCGACCTCTGCGGTGGAGTCCTCCACGTACGGAAGGTCGAGCATCGGCGTGTCGCCGATGATTCCAACGGAGATCGCTGCGCAGAAATCAGTGAGTGGGTGGGTATCGATCACACCGTCGGCGAGCAGCCGGGAGCACGCGTCGTGCAGGGCCACGTAGCCGCCGCATATCGACGCGGTGCGGGTACCGCCGTCGGCCTGCAGCACATCGCAGTCGACGGTGACCTCGCGCTCGCCGAGCGCTTCCATGTCGCAGACCGCCCGGAGGGCCCGGCCGATCAGGCGCTCGATCTCGAGGGTGCGGCCCTTCTGCTTGCCCTTCTTCGACTCGCGCCCCACGCGTTCGTGGCTCGAGCCCGGGAGCATCGAGTATTCGGCGGTCACCCAGCCCTCGCCGTTGCCACGCATCCACCTCGGCACGTCGTCGTCGATCGAAACGGTGCAGAGAACCCGGGTGCGACCGAAGCTCACGAGAACCGACCCTGGGGTCTGGTCGGTGAAGCCCCGCTCGAAGGTGATGGGTCGCAGTTGGTCGGGGGTCCGGCTGTCAGATCGCATGGTTCTCCTGGGGTGGGATCAGGTCGTGAATCGGGCACCGGTCGCGGCGAGGTGGACCTGCCCGTCGAACGTGCCAGCTGCCTCGTCCCGGTGCACCTCGCGATCCGAGCCGGGCGGGCAGTGCGTGATCACGAGGGTTCCCGCGCCCACGGCGTTGGCGTCGTTGGCCAGCCAGCGGCAGGAAATGTGCGGCACCTCGGGATCATCGGTGGCGTCGACGAGGGTGCCCTCACCGACCACGATGTCCGGCCCGTCGCCGAGCTCGGCCAGAGACCATCCCCGACCGGTGTCGGAGGTGTAGACGATCGATCGGCCGTCATGATCGAAGCGCATGGCCAGGGTCTCGACCGGATGATCGGTGCGGCGAAAGGTCACCTCGACGTCGCCGATAGCCACCGTCGACCCGCCGCTGACGATCTCCCACGTGAAGAGATCGCTGCTGTCCTTATCGGGCTGAAAGGCGTCCGTCACCTCGCGCACGCCCTCTGTTGCGATCACGCGGAGTTCTTGCACGCCCTCGTAGTACTTCGCCGCGTTGTAGATGACCGGCAGCTCGGCGCAGTGGTCAGGGTGGTGGTGCGACACGATGATCGCGTCCACATCTCCGATGGCCACGTGCTCCTGGAGCGTCGAGAGGGTGCCGGGGCCGCAGTCGACCCAGATCGTGGTGGTGGCCGTGGTGACGAGGTAGCCACTGCACGCTTCGCCGACGTCGGCATAACTACCGGAACATCCGAGAACGGTGATCGAGAAGTCGTTCTGCACGGTTAGCGATTCTCCCTACAGTGTTCGGCGATCCGGCGGCTGTCGGCCCGCACGTCGCCGGCTGACTTGGTGCCGCACGGGTAGTGGGCCGCGTCACAGCGTCCCATGGTAGGTGTGCGAGGCCCGGACCCGGCGCCTGGATCGCTATGCCATATGGCACGCTCAGGCGGTGCTCGAGCGCCTCCCCGAACCCCTTCGAAGCCTTTTTCTGCCGCTCTGGGACTTCGTGACGGAGCTTCGCAAGGAGATGATGGAGGACCGGGTCCCTGATCTGGCCGCATCCGTTTCGTTCTTCACCCTCCTGATGCTCCCCGCGGGTGTGCTCGCCTTCGTCGCCTCGTTGGGCTCGCTCGAACGGTTCGCAGGGACCAGTTCGGCCGCCGACACTCGCCAGTCCGTGCTCGATTGGGTCGCGGAC
>CAYUBX010000307.1:0-1622 GCA_964443165.1 uncultured Acidimicrobiales bacterium | reverse complement strand
GCGCGTCACCGCGTTGAACGAGCGGACCTTGCGCCGATTAAGGAACGAGGCGAAACTGACGAGATCGGACCGGTAAGCCGACCGGGTATTCTTGCTCAACCCCCGCTCAAGCGATACGTAGTCCAGGAACTGTTCGATCAGTCCAACGCCGGGGTCGCGACGGTCAGCTTCGCGATCGCGTTGTGGGCGTTGTCGCGCGGCTTCGGCGGACTGATCCGGGCGCTCGACGAGGCCTACGACATCGAAGAGCGGAGGCGCTGGTGGTGGCTGCGGATCAGCGCTCTCGGGATGGGGTTGTCGACGGTGGCGCTCGCCGGTCTCGCCAGCTGGCTTCGGTACGGCCTGTGGCCCGATCTCCCGGCCCACTGGCTCGTCCAGTGGTCGATCCAACCAGCGCTGCTCGCGATGATGGTCGCGTGGGCGTCGATCCTGTATCACTTCGGCCCCAACCACCAGACGCCGTGGCGCTACGACCTCCCCGGCGCGCTGTTCACCGCCGTCACGTGGTTGGCCCTCGTCCTGGGCTTCGCTCTGTATGTCCGGGCAGCTTCATCGGCCAACGGTGTCCTCGGCGTGACCGGCGCGGCGCTGGCCGCGTTCACCCTCGTCTATCTGATGAGCTTGGCGTTGCTGGTGGGCGCGGAGATCAACGAGATCGTCAGCCGACGCGCCGATGTCGTGCAGCAGACAGGTGCAACCCCGCGGAGGCGACGAGCGACCGCTGACTGAACCCGGTTATTCGCCGCAAGCAGTCCCGGCAGACAGGCTGACGATCTGCACGGCTCGCTCGTCGAACGTGCCGTGGATGTCGCCTCGGTCTGTACCGATCACCACGCGCGCGGGGAACGGTTCCTCGGCCGGCTGGAACACCGCAGAGAGGTACGCCTCCGCGATGGCGTCCCGCGCCGCACCGATTCCGATGCCCTCCGAGGTCTGGATTCCGAACGGATCGGGTCCGAACCAACCGAGCGTCCACGACATGAAATGTCGCTCACCATCGGAGGAGTAGTCGTCTTCGGCGTCGCCGAACAGCGCGAGGAAGCCCGGCCATTCGACACCCCGCACCTGCGAGCCGGGACATGTTCCGTACACGCTGAACGAATCCGTCCACCCGCTGTCAGCCATCGGTTGGCCGAGGGCGGCCGTCAGGAACTCGATCGCCGACTCAGGCGATGCACCGAAGGCCAGCGGCCCCAAGCCGTCGCCGAGCAGCACGAGCCCGTCGGGCCGCGAGTCAACCGGCGGTGGCGCGGTGGTCGGGGCGGCGGTGGACGTGGTTGGCGCGATCGTGGTGCTGGTTGTCGTCGCCTCGAGCGTGGTGGGCGTGCCGTCGGCGGAGGTGCTCGGGGCGGGGACGAACACGATCGTCGAGCTGCTCGAGGTGGACGATTCGGATCCGCCACCGCCACAGGCAGCAGCCACCACGGCGAACGACGTCAGGACCAGGGCAGCGCGAGCCACACGGAAGCCCACGGGGGAACGAGCCATGCCGCCAACGGTACGGGCTCGAGGCCCAGAATCCGGGTCGGCTCAGAAGTAGATGACTTGGTCCGCCCGGGCCGCCGCTTCGTCGAGGTCGTCGGTCCACGCCCCGGTGCTGAGGTACTTCCAGCCGTAGTCGC
>CAYUBX010000306.1:0-4841 GCA_964443165.1 uncultured Acidimicrobiales bacterium | reverse complement strand
CGGCGAGCAGAAGGCAGGCGCGTGGATCCTGCTGGAACACGACGTTCTCGGGGACGTCGTCCCTCTCCTGGAACGTGATGCTGATGAACTGGAATCCCTCGTCCACCAGCGCGCGCTCGGCGTCCTCCCAGTTGAGGCCGACGACCTCGGGCACTCGAAGCCGGGGATCCTCCGCGGCGGTGGTCGCAGACGGGGACCCGTCTCCGCTGCCGAGGCTGTTCACCAGGAGGAAGAACAGGCCGATGACCACGATGAGCAGCACGACCAAGAGGGTGATCCACAACGGGGTGCGGTCCGGCGGCTCGTCGCCGGCGGGCGGGAGGGGCGGCAGCTGCTGCGGCGGCTGCCCTTGCAACACCTGGGTCATGTCGCCCGGTGAGTCGTACGGGGTGATCTGTTGCGCCGTCGTCGACATGACAGGCGCCTCGGTTCCACTGGGTTGCGGGGTGGTCTTACCGGAGGGCGCTGGTGGGGGAACCGTGGGGACGATGGTGGTGCCGTCGGGGTCGACGGGAGCCGCGGGAGGCGTCGACGGCATCGCGAGCACTGGTTCGCCGTTGCGGAAGCGGCGCAGGTCGCCGCGCAGGTCTTCGGCCGAGGCGTATCGCTGGACTGGGTCCTTCACGAGACCTTTGAGGGTGATCGCTTCGAGGGAGTCGGGAACGTCTCCGTTGAACCGCGATGGCGGTTCGGGCGGCTCTTGCACGTGCTTGTACGCGATCGAGACCGGTGTGTCCCCGGTGAACGGTGGCCCCGCGGTGAGCATCTCGTAGAGAACGACGGACAGCGAGTAGACGTCGCTGCGGGGATCGGCGGGCTGGCCTTGCGCCTGCTCCGGTGAGAGGTAGGTGGCGGTACCCATCACCGAGCCGGTCTGGGTCAGGTTGTCGCTGGGTGACCCGGTGATGGCCCGCGCGATGCCGAAGTCGGTGACCTTGACCTGGCCGGCCGTGGTGATGAGCACGTTGCCCGGCTTGATGTCGCGGTGGACGACGCCGTTGCGGTGGGCGAACGAGAGCGCGGCGGCGATGTCGCTGGCGATGTCCGCCGCGCGGTCGGGATGGAGTGGACCCTCGGCGCGGATGATCTCCGCGAGGCTGCGCCCCTCGACGTACTCCATGACGATGTAGTAGGTGCCGCTCTCCTGGCCCCAGTCGTAGACGCCCACCACGTTGGGCTGGTTGAGGTTGGCGGCGGCCTGTGCCTCGCGACGGAAGCGCTCGACGAACGACGGGTCCGTGGCGTATTCGGGGAACAACACCTTGACGGCGACCGGCCGATCCAGCAATTGATCGCGCGCGAGGAACACCTCGGCCATGCCGCCGCGCGCGATGCGTCGATACAGCTCGTATCGCCCGCCGAAGATTGGTCGCTCAGTGTTGGACATACCCGGGGTACCGAAATCGCTCAGGATTCGGGTGTATCGGTGCTTGTGGGGACTTGCAAAACGGCTTCGATGACTGCTCTCGCCACTGGGGCGGCAACGCTACCGCCAGTCTGCTGACCGGTGGCGTCGTCCCCCTCCACCAGTACCGCAACCGCAACCTTCGGATCGTCCACTGGAGCAAACGCGATGATCCACGCGTGCGTGCCCTCGCTGCCGTCGAGCTCCGCGGTGCCGGTCTTGGCGGCCACCGCAATGTCATCGATCTGTAACCCGCGAGCGGTGCCCTGAGACACCACGCGGGCCAACAGGCTCTGCAGTTGTTGTGCTGTGGCGAGGTCCAGGGGTCGCGATTCTACCTGGGGACCGAACTCGTGAATGACCTCCCCGTCGAACGAGGTCACCCGTTGAACGACGCGGGGCTGCATCTGGATGCCGTCGTTGGCGATGCTGGCCGCGACCATAGCCATCTGGAGCGGTGTGGCCGCGACCTCGAATTGCCCGATGGCCGATTGGGCCAGCAGGGGGATGTTGTCGTCGAAGAAGCCGGGGTCGGGGAAGACCGACTCGATGGCATCGGGAAGGTCGATGCTCGGTGTGTCGTTGAACCCGAGATCCTCGGCGGCCCAGGACAAGATGTCAGCGCCCATCTGGACTCCCATTTCAGCGAAAGCCGTGTTGCAGGAGACTCTCAGGAGCTCCCCCAGGTTCCCTCCACAGCTGGATCCGCCGAAGTTGGTGATCGGCCGGGTGGTCTGCGGCGCGATGTACTCGGCCGCGATCGGGTAGACGGGCGCGTCCTGGGTGACGGTGCCACTCCGCAGAGCGCCCGCGGCGGTGACCACCTTGGTCGTCGACCCCGGCGCGTACCGCTCCCGGTACGCCTTGCTGCGCAGCGGGTTCTCCGGGTCGTCGAGAAGTTCGAAGCGAACCTCGCGGATCGCGGGGATGTCGTGCCCGGCGAGCTGGTTGGGGTCGTACGTGGGCCAGCTCACCATCGACAGGACGGCGCCCGTCGACGGCTCGATGGCCACGACCGCGCCCTTCCGGTCGCCGAGCGCGGCGCGTGCGACGAGTTGGACATCGTGCCGGAGTGTGAGCTCGAGCTGGCCTGTGCGGTCGCGATCGATGAAGAAGTCCGAGAAGCTCTGGATCCGCACCTCCACGTCGGCGCCGGACAGCTCCTCGTTGTAGCGACGCTCGAGCCCATCCGCCCCGAACTCGAGGGAAACGAACCCGGTGACATGTGCGTAGAGCTCGCCGTGGGGATAGGTGCGCAGTCTCTCGAGGTCGCCGTCGACAGCGACGGTCTCGGCGATGAGCTCGCCGTCCGCGGTCCGCATCGACCCGCGGGCCTCGGTGAACGCGATCACGATCTCGCGCGTGTTGGCCTCGTGGCTCGTGTACTGATCGGCGCGCACGAGCTGGATGAGGTTCAGCTGGACGAACAGCACGAAGTATGCGGCCATCAGCACAACTGCGAGCTTGGTGATCTGGCGGTTCACGACGGCTTGCCCGTCTCTGAGGCCACGACCGGCTGGATGGTGGTGGTGTCGCCGGTCCGCGTGGTCCGAGCCGAGATCCGCAGGAGAAGTGCGAGCAGGACGTAGTTGGCGATCAGGCTCGACCCGCCGTAGGACATGAACGGCAGGGTGATCCCGGTCAGCGGGAGGACCCGCAGGATCCCGCCGATGATCAGGAACGCCTGCACCCCGATGATGGTCGTGAGGCCGGCGGCGAGCAGCGTCTCGGTCCCGTCGTGACTGCGGATCGCGATTCGCAGCCCGATACCCACCATGAGCAGGTAGGCGGCGAGGATCGCGCTCGCCCCCATCATTCCGAGTTCCTCACCCACGACGGAGAAGATGAAGTCGGTCTCCGCCGCGGGGATGCGCTCGGGGCTTCCGACGCCCGGACCGCTGCCGGTCAGACCGCCGCTGGCCAGAGCGAACGTGGACTGGACGAGCTGGAAGCCGTCGCCGGTCACGTCCTGCCAGGGATCGAGCCAGATCGACACGCGCTGCCGGACGTGATCGAACGTGTTGTAGGCGAACACCGCCCCGGCCGCGAACATCCCAGCTCCGACGACCAGGTACGCGGTTCGGGCGGTCGAGACCCACAGCATCACGAGGAACAGCGTGAAGAAGAGGAGCGACGAGCCGAGGTCGCGTTCGAACACCATGACGACGAGCGACGCGGCCCACGCGCCCAGAAGGGGCCCGAAGTGCTTCGGGTCGGGAAGCACGAGGGGACCGACGCGCCAGCTGCCCAGTGCGAGCAACTCTCGCTTCTCGACGAGGTAGCCCGCGAAGAAGAGTGCAAGCGCGATCTTGGCGAACTCTCCCGGCTGGATGGTGAAGCCGGCGACGCGCAGCCATAAGCGCGCTCCGTTGATCTCCCGTCCGATCACCGGCAGGAGCGGGAGCAAGAGGAGGGTGATGCCGGCGAGCGCCATGACGTAGCGGTACCTGGCGAGGTCGCGGACGTCGCGCACGACGGCGAGGGTCGCCAGGAACGCCGCGACTCCGACGAGGGTCCACGTGGCCTGCAGCGCTGCGAGGTCCTCGTCGAGCCGCGCGATGAACACGTACCCGATTCCGTTGAGGAGCGCGGCGATCGGAAAGAGCGTGCCGTCGGCGGTGGGCGCGAGGCGTCGGACCGCGATGTGGCCCGTGGCGAGCAAGGCGAGCACCGCGACGAGGAACGGTCCGATGTTCGCCGGCACAGACGCCCGCTCGCCCAGACTCGCCAGTGCGTACGCGATGCACGTGATCACGCCGGCGACGAGGAGGAGGCTCAGTTCGATCGCGCGCTGGCGCGTCATATCACCCCTCGGGCTCCGCTTCGGTCGTGCGGGTCTGGAGGTCGTCGATGAACGCCCGGGCGCCCTCGATGCTCTCGGTCTCGTGGCCGGCGTTCACGAGGTCGCGGTCCTCCTGGGTGAGCTGACCCAACACGACGTCGGCCCGTTCTTCGAGGGTCGGCTCGAACCACAGGACTCCGCCCGCCCGGCCCTTGTAGACCACGACCTCGTCACCCAATGTTCCGACGTGGTAGCCGCTGCGGGCGTACCAACCCACGACGGCCAGGGCGGCGAGGCCGATCGACCCCACCACAAGGGGAATCAGAAGCGCCCGTGCGCTGACGGACACCGGCTGCGTTAGCCAGGACCCTCCGGAGGAGCGGCCACGCTTTCGACGCCGGCCGGTGGGCGAGGCCTCCGGAGTCGGTGCCGGATCCGCGGTGTGAAAGACGACCTTGAGCGCTTCGGTGATGTCGTCGTGTTCGTCCTCGGCGTCCGCCGCTGGCGTCGGGGGGATCTGCGGCCCGGGTTCGTTGACGTCTGGTTCGTCCGCCTGGACCGGCTGCTGCTCCACGTCCAATACCCCGTCGACGCCCACAACAACGACGGGGGTGTCCACGACATCGGGCGGTGGGACGGGTGCGCCGCCTTCGG
>CAYUBX010000305.1:0-4890 GCA_964443165.1 uncultured Acidimicrobiales bacterium | reverse complement strand
GCGCCGCGAGCCCGCGGCGATGGAGCCCCGGTTCCGCGGTGGTCGCGTGGCGATCGCCCGCTCGTTCGCCCGTATCCACGAGACGAACCTGAAGAAGCAGGGGATGGTGGCGCTCACGTTCGCCGATCCGGCCGACTACGACCGCATCGGCGAGGACGACCGGCTCGCGGCGCGCGACCTCGCCTCCCTCGCACCCGACCAGCAGGTCACCGTCGAGGTCACCACCCCGGGCGGAGAGACCTGGTCGTTCCAAACCAACCACACCTTCAGCGCGGATCAGGTGGAGTGGTTCAAGGCAGGCAGCGCCCTCAACATCATCAAGGCATCGCTCTAGAACGAGTTCGCGCAAGTTGAGTCATTTCGGTGTCTGACACCAAAGTGACTCAACTCGGCGGAGCCTTCCCTGCGGGGTAGGTCAGCGCAAGCTCGTCGTCGGTCGGCTCGTGGTGGTCGCGCGCCTCAGGTGGCAGCAAACTCACGATGGCGTCCATCACCCGCTGCGTATCGGCGGCCTCGTCCTGGCCCCCGAGGTCGGCGACCGGCTCGCCCACAGTGGCGGTCACCGTCGGACGGCCGGTCACGCTGACTCGCGGGGCCTTCGCCGAGCGGGGCCACACCTGCTCGGTGCCCCACAGCCCGACTGGCACGACAGGAGCGCCCGAGCCGGCTGCGAGGCGCACTACCCCAGGGCGGCCCTTCAGGTCAGGATCGAAGAAGTCGCGGCCGCGAGGGATCGTGCCCTGTGGCATCAGACCGACGACCTCGCCGGCGGCAAGCGATCGCAGCGCAGCGTCGAGCGGCCCGCTCGACCCAGAGCCGCGATCGACGCGAATGCCACCGAGTGCCGACGCGATCTCCCCCACGACCGGCATGTCGAAGATCTCGGCCTTGCCCAGGAACCGGATCGGCCGGCCGGCCTTTGCCATCACGATCGCCATCACCGTGATGTCGAAGTAGCTCCGGTGGTTGGCCGCCACGATGGCGGGTCCGTCTGACGGGATGTTCTGGAGACCGGTGACCTCGATGTCTGCGAAGGGCTGAGCGTCGCCACGCAGCACAGGGCGCAGGAGGTCCTGAATCTCGAATGGTCCGAGCTTGGCCATCCCTGCGGGCTTGTCCATGTGACGGACATCCCATCCCCGGAGCCGGGCGAGAACGGCAAGACGCGGGTCGGGGTTGGCCGCGACGGCGTGCCCCGCCGCGTCGAGCAGCGGCGCGTCGTACCAGCTGTCGGAATACGCCCATGCCGAGCCGAGGTCGACGGAGTTGTCGCGGCACCACGCACGGACCGCCCTGAGCTTTCCCCGTCCCCACACGAACTCGCCGTCGATGCCGCCGGTGAGCTCACCAGCAGACGTCGCATAGGCCGTCGCGACCACGTCGTCGAACCCGAGGTGCGACGCCAACGGCGCCACGAGCTGCGCGGGACTGGCGGTCGCCATCACCAGGCGACGTCCGGCGGCCCGATGCTGTTCCAGCAGTTCGGGCACGAAGGGGTGAATCTGCGCGATGAGTTCGTCGAGCGCGAGACGGCCCGCCTCCTCGAAGCTGTCGAGCGACCAGCCCTTGGTCAAACGGATCCCCTGGCGGACCATCACCATCGTGGCCCAGCACTCCCCGAAGACGGCGAAGACGCCGAAGAGCTGGCGCAACAGGGGCGGCTCCTTCTCGGGGGCGAGTCCGACCTCACGCAGCGCGGCGCCGAACGCCTGACCCGAGCCACCGTCGAGAAGCGTGCGATCGAGGTCGAAGAACGCCGCCGCCATGGCAGGAGCGTACGGGTCAGGCGAGGCGGGCGATGACCTCGACCGGGCCGAGGATGCCCTCCACGATGACGCCGTGCAGGTTGGCGAGCTTGACCGGCATGTCTGGGCCGAGCACGAACTGAAGGCCGAGTGCCGGGGGCCCAGGCGCCTTCGCCATCGCCTCGGCTTGCGCCGCGAAGAAACTCAGAGCGGCATCGCGCAGATCGAGCTGTTCGGCGACGAACCCCGCTTCCTCGAGCGCCGACCGATACTCGTCTGGCGTCGCGAGGAAGCTGTACGCCTCGTCTCCGGCCCACGGGACGGGGTAGGTGACGCGTCCCTCTCGATGCCGCATCACGTCGTAGATCACGTAGCAGCCACCGGGACGCAACACCCGCGCGACCTCAAGGGCGAGGGCGGATTTGTCCTCGATGTTCATCCCCACGTGGAGCTGAACCGCGCAGTCGAACGAGTCGTCTTCGAACGGCAGGTCGAGGACGGATCCGACCTCGAAGTCCGCCTGTTCGGTCTGGCCCGTCCACTCCGTCAGCGTGCGT
Source organism: uncultured Acidimicrobiales bacterium (assembly GCA_964443165.1). Classification (GTDB taxonomy): domain Bacteria; phylum Actinomycetota; class Acidimicrobiia; order Acidimicrobiales; family Poriferisodalaceae; genus JAYPWI01. The sequence goes on along the minus strand of CAYUBX010000305.1, from coordinate 2,588 downwards.
GCGGCCTCGACGAACGACGGCGTGAGGTCGATGCCGGTCACCCGACAGTCGCGGGTGCCGGCGATGAAGCGGGCGGGTCCGCCGATTCCCGAACCGAGGTCGAGTACGTGATCGCCGGCCGCGATCTCAGCCCGTTCGCAGAGCGCGGCCGTGGCTGCGCGCCCGCCGATGTGGAACTCGTCGGCCGGCGCCAGATCTTCGAAGGTGATCGTGTCGGGAGACTTGCCGAGCTTCTCGAGCCCCGCAGCGATCGCCGCGGCGATGCCGTCGCCCCCGTAGTGCTCTGCGATCCTGTCGTCCCGCGCCATTCGGTCACCTCCGTGTTCGGAGGGTAGGACAGTCCACTCGAAGTGCGGCGATGGCCTAGGAGAACGTCTGTCGCATCTCGGTGCCCAGCACCTCGAAGCCGAGCTTCTCGTAGAACCCGCGGTTCCCCTCAGTGGTCGGCACGAGGTAGAGGCCCATCTCGGCACAGCCGCGGCGGCGGGCGTCGTCGATCGTGCGTTGGACGAGAATCCGACCCAGGCTGAGGCCTCTGGCCGCCTCGTCGACGATGAGTTCTTCGAGTTCGCAGTACTCGCCGCCGTATCGGATCGCCACGTTGTACGAGACCGTGGCGCAGCCGAGCACCCCGTCGTCGGTCTCCGCCACCACCACAGCACCGCGCTCTCCCGCGAGGTGGGACTCGAAGACCCGATCCCAGTTGTCGTGCCGGACCTCGCCGGTGAGCGTCTCGATGAGCGCGAAACAGCGGTCACGATCGGCTGCGGTCGCCGGCCGGGTTCTGACGCCGTTCGGGTGTTCTTCGACTGTCATCGGCTCTCCCGGCTGTCGTGCGGTGACAGAAGGCTACGTTGAGCCCGTGGACACCGACCGGGATGCCGTGCTCGACAGCCTGCTGACGGAGCGAACTGTCGACATCGTGACCCTCGGCCGCAGGAGCGGGCAGGAGCGAATCACCGAGATCTGGACGACCGCCATCTCGGGCCGGATCTACATCATCGGAACCCCCAACGCCGGCCGGGCCGATGTAGAACGAACACCGCGGGACTGGCTCGCCAACCTCATCGCGACGCCGTCGTTCATCGTCCGGTTGAAACGCGGCGCGTCCGCCGACCTCACCGCGACGGCCGAGCGGGTGACCGACGAAGAGACGCGCCGTGACCTGCTCTCGCGCCCCTCGACCGAGTACTACCGAGCCGCGGCAGGCCTCGAGGCCGCGGTGCGATGGAGCCCCGTGGTGCTGGTGACCTTCGCCGGCGACTCCGCGTGGTTGAACGACGCTGTTTCCCCGCTGCGCTGAGCCCGTTCCGGCCAGGGAGACCAAGCCGCCAGCTCCCCACATGCCTGCAGGACCCTGCGGGTGACGCGGGGCGTGCCACGGCATTCCGCAGAAGAGCGAGGCCGGTCAGGGCCGACTGACGATTGCGGTGAGAAAGCGGCGAAAAAGAGGAAACCGGCCCGAGGGGACGGGCCGGTTTCGGAGGTCTCGCACAGCGGGGGGACGCTTGCGACCTCGTGCCGATCAGAGGGGGGCTCCGTCTCGGCGATAAACACCGCTCGGTGGGGGGACACCTATGTTGCGGTGGTTGTTGTCGAGCGGCTCGGGGGGAGCCGTTGATCTCGATGTCAAAGACTCTAGTTACCAACGGGTCATCTGCCAAGTAGTTGTCAGAGATACTTTCCATCTAAAAAAGAGATCGCTACCCTCCCGGTCGTGGATCTGCGACAACTCGACGCTCTGGCTGCCGTGGCGGAGCACGGGCGCTTCTCCGCCGCGGCACGGGCCCTCCACACCGTTCAGTCCAACATCTCCACCCACGTGGCCCGGCTGGAGGACGAACTGGGGGCGATTCTCGTCGACCGCAGCGCCGGACAACTCACGCCCGAAGGCGAGGTGGTGCTCGCCAGAGCCCGTCGCGTGAACGCGGAGCTCGAGGCGATGCGGGCCGACGTGTCCTCGATGACGAGCCACGTCACCGGTCCGGTTCGGATGGGCGTGATCGGGACCACGGGCCGCTGGCTGCTTCCCGTCCTCCTCGACGAGCTGGGCCAGGCCCACCCCGACGTCGAGGCCCTCGTCATCGACTCGACCACCACGGCGCTCCTCCCCTTGCTGGAGCACGGGGAGCTCGACCTCGCGATCATCAACCTTCCGCTCCAGCACGACGAGATGGTGACCAGCCCGTTGTTCAGCGAGGAACTGGTCGTCATCGCGCCCACCGACCACCCGCTCGCCGAGGACGGTGACCGTCCGGTGGAGATCGCCGAACTGGAAGAACACCGATTTCTCCTCGGTCCGCCGGGTTCGAACCTGCGGGACCAGATCGACGACGCCGCCACCCAACACGGCGTTCACTTGCGCACGCTCGCCGAGCTCGACGGCATCCGGTTGACGGCGACCCTGGCGTTCCAGGGGTACGGACCGGCGATCGTTCCTCTCACCGCCATTCCTGCGTGGGCGGCCCGCGGCGAGTGGAACGTCCTCTCCTTGCCGAAGATGCCCCGCCGCAACGTGGGGCTCGCCATCCGCCGTCGAGGCATGCTTTCCGCTCCTGCCGCGGCCGCCCGAGACATCCTTCGGCGAG
>CAYUBX010000304.1:0-4896 GCA_964443165.1 uncultured Acidimicrobiales bacterium | reverse complement strand
GCGTGCCAGCGCGAGGGCGTCACCTTCATCGGGATGCGCAACGAGCAGTCCGCCTCCTACGCGGCGCAGGCCGCCGGCTACCTCACCGGCCGGCCCCAGGGTTGCCTCGTGGTGTCCGGCCCTGGCGTGATTCACGCCTTGGCCGGCCTCGCCAACGCGAAGGAGAACCTCTGGCCCATGATCCTGATCGGCGGGGCCTCTCCCAGTGATCAGAACGGGATGGGCGCCTTCCAGGAGGAGGACCAGGTCGGTGCGGCAAAGCCGTACTGCAAGTACGCCCACGGCGTGGAGAGCCACGACAAGATCCCCTACTACGTCGAACAGGCGATCCGGCAGTCGCTGTTCGGCCGGCCGGGGCCCGTCTACCTCGACATGCCAGCGGACGTCATCGATGGCCGCGTCGACGAAGACACGATCCCGACGGCTCCCACCGTCGGCGAACCGCCGCGCACCCACGCCGAACCCGACTCCGTCCGGCAGGCGATCGAGGTGCTCAAGGGGGCGGAGAAGCCACTCGCGATCGTCGGCAAGGGCATGGCGTGGGCACGAGCCGAAGACGAAGTGCGCCAGTTCATCGAGCGCACCCAGGTGCCGTTCCTCGCCTCTCCGATGGGGAAGGGTGTCGTTCCCGACGACCATCCGCTGTCGGTCGGCGCCGCCCGCTCTCACGCTCTCCAAGAAGCCGACGTGATCCTGCTCGCCGGCGCACGACTCAACTGGATCATGCACTTCGGCAAACAGCCACGCTTCAACCCCAACGTGAAGGTGCTCCAACTCGACTCGTCCCCCGAGCAGATGAGCCACAACGTTCCGGCGGCCGTTAGCCTCCTCGGAGACGGCAAGTCGGTGATGGGCCAGTTCAACGCCGAACTCGCCGACGATCCCTGGCGCTACGAGGCCAGCACACCGTGGCGCGACTCCATCGCAGAGAAGATCGCCGAGAACGAGGCGGCCGTCGCCGAGATGCGCGACGACGACTCGTCGCCGATGAACTACTACCGCGCCTTCCGCGACATCGCGGACTGGTTGCAGCCCGACGACATCATCATCGGCGAGGGCGCCAACACCATGGACATCGGGCGAACTCAGATGCCCAATGTCAACGCCCGCCACCGGCTCGACGCAGGCAGCTACGGCACGATGGGGATCGGCCTGGGCTTCGCGGTGGCAGCGGCGGTCTGCAACGCGGACCAGCGGGTCGTGTCGGTGCAGGGTGACTCGGCGTTCGGGTTCAGCGGTATGGAGATGGAGACCATCTGTCGCTACAACCTCAACGTCGTCGTGGTGATCCTCAACAACAACGGCATCGGTGGCGGCAGGGCAGAACTTCCCGACGATGCCCCTCCCCCGCCCAACATGTACTTGCCGTCCGCTCGCTACGAGAAGATCGCCGAAGCGTTCGGCGCCGGCTCGTTCTACGTGGAAGACACGGCAGACTTGCGCCCGGCGCTCGATGCAGCCGGCTCTGCGAACGGACCGGCCATCGTGCACGTCCGCCTCGATCCAGCGGCGGGGCGCAAGCCACAGAAGCACGGCTGGCTCACCCGCTGATCACGAGGCGGGCTGAGCGCGTTCTCGCCGGCGCACCCGCTCGTTGCCAAAAGTCAGCCAGCTGCGAGCTGGGACCGGACCTCGTCGGCGATCACCGAGCCGTCGAAGAACGTCGGGTTGGAGGAGGTGTAGAGCTCGACCGCGTGATCGAAGGTGAAGGAGCGAAAGTCCTCTCGAGTGAGGAGGCCGTCGTCGACCAACTCCCATGCCTCTTCGAGCACCTCGCTGATGTCTGGCACATCCCAATGCCCGATGTCGCTCGAGAAGATCGCCTTGAGCTGGGCGCCGAACGCGTTCAGGCGGGTGTCGAATGCCACCGCGTTCATCCGATCGTCGGCCTCGCACCCAAAGTAGAAGTTGCGAGTAAAGGCGTCGCGCAACTCCTCCGGCTCCGACAGGCCCGTCGCGGCGAACTCGTCGATCAGCTCCGCCGGCTCACGATCGGTGGCCATGGCCGCGACCGCCGGGCCGACGCTGTCGTCGCCGGCGATCTCGAGGAGCGCCCCGCCCTTGGCTCGTAGGAACTGCTCCATGAGCGCGCCGTCGAGGCGTGCCGGGTCGTAGTGCCCGATGTGCGCGGCTCTCCGCTTCTCGAAGTGGCCGACCAGATCGTTGTAGAGGTTGGACGCCCACCCGACGCCGCCCTCGAGGAAGGCGAACTTCAGCGTCGGGAATCGGGCGGTCACGCCGCCGAGGAACAGGCCCTTGCAGATCGCCTCGCAGGCGGAGGCGAACGCCCCGATGTGGTTGTAGACGTAGTGGTTGACCGTCTGGCGACTGCCCCACCCCTGGCCGCCGGAGTGGAAGGTCGGGCTCACCCCGAGCTCGACACAGCGCTGCCACACCGGGTCATAGTCGTAGTGGGAGTCGACGGCGAGGTTGTCGAACCAGAGTGCATAGCGACCCGCGCGAGGGTCGTGGTCCACCGCTGCAGCTATCGGGCGACGGACGTGACCCGCAAGCAAAACAGACCGGAAACCGAGCTCTCCCACCGCGTACTCCAGCTCCGCGAGCGCCTCGTCCGGCGTGTGCATCGGGATGATGGCGTTGGGGATGAGCCGGTCGGCGTACGGCCCATATACCCGGTGGTAGTAGGTGTTGAAGGCCCGACACCCCACCTGCCGCAGCTCGTCGTTGCCGATCGCCATGGCGAAGAGCCCGAGCGTGGGGTACAGGATCGATACGTCCACACCGGCCTCGTCGAGACGCTCGTACATGACCTGAGGGATCACGGCCATCGCCCGGTCGGCGGTGTTGGCCGATGGGACCGGCCACCACGGCGGCCGTGGCGTCCGCCGCTCGACGCGCGTCTCGGGGCTCTGGTCGTACCAGTTGAAGTGGCCGACGGGAGCGAGCTTGTAGCGCTCCGCGAGCTCGGGTCCGCCGAGCTCGTCCAAGATCGCCCGGATCGCAGGGTGGTATTCGACGCAGTGTCCATCGGCGTCGATGATCGGGTGGTCGAGCTGCTGGCGGATGCGTGACGAGCTGGTCGGTAGCCCCACGTCGCTCCTCCTCGAGGGGTCGGTTGTCTCTATCATCGCCGTTCAGCCCCCGACCCGGGGCTCGATCCACCAGGGGGGCCGATGGCTGTCTTCAGCAGAGGCGATGTGCACATCCACTACGACGAGGCCGGCGACGGCTTCCCCGTTCTGTTGATCGCGCCGGGAGGCATGAGGTCGGAGGTCTCGTTCTGGAACGGGACTCCATGGAATCCGATCACGCAGCTGGCGTCGGAGTACAGGGTGATCGCGATGGACCAGCGAAATGCCGGCCGTTCGACCGCCCCGGTGTCCGGCGACGACGGCTGGGCGACCTACGCCGACGATCAGCTGGCCCTCATGGATCACCTGGGGATCGACCGCTTCCACGTCGCCGGCATGTGCATCGGGGGGCCGTACATCCTCGGCCTCATCGACGCGGCACCTGAGCGGGTCGCGTCAGGCGTGGTGTTCCAGACGATCGGACTCGACAACAACCGCGCTGCTTTCCACGACATGTTCGACTCATGGGCCGTGGAGCTGCGGGGCGACCGTCCCGACACGCCAGCCGAGGCATGGAACTCCTTCCGGGCGAACATGTACGACACCGACAAGGTGCTGTTCACCGTGGATGAGGACTGGCTTCCGAGCTGCACCACCCCGCTGCTCGTGCTGCTGGGTCGCGACCTGTACCACCCGGAGTCGAGCAGCCGGGTTCTCGCCGAGCTCGCACCTAACGCCACCCTCATCGAGGACTGGATCGAGCCCGAACACCATCCTGCAGCGATGGCCGCGATGGAGGACTTCCTCGCCGCCAACACCCCCTGATTCTCAGGGGTGGAGAAAGCCGTCGCCCAGACGATCTGAAGGATCCGCGCCCAGGCCGAGGTAGCGGTCGCGAAGCTCGTCCCACAAGGCCAGGCGTGACCAATCCGGTTCGTCGAGGATCATCATGTCGTCGGTGAGGAACGGGCTCGGCAGCAGCACCGTGATCATCTGCGCGCCCTCCCCGTTGAAGAGGCGAAGCATCCACGTGCGCGGAGCGCCCTGGATCCACTGACGCTGCAACTCGACACGCGCGCATCGCCTGCGGTGCGCGATGTCCGGGCTCACCGGGTTGTCGTCGGAGCCGCGATGCTCGCCGACGCAGAGGTGGAAGTGGGAATGGCCGAGATCGACGGTCATGTAGCCGTCGAGCATCCCGATGCGCGGCGCCGCCGTGGCCGCGAGCTCGAACACGCCGCCTTGGATCAACGGCCCGAACCGGACGCTCTGCCAGTGATCGGCGAACACGAGGCGCATGATCTCCTCGGCCTTGTCGCGCCCGTCGGGCAGCCGGAACACTTCGAGGTCGTCGGGATCCTGCTCGGTGCGCCACTCCGACGCGCCTTCCGCGAGCGCAGCTCGGAGCTCGGAGCCGTGCTCGTCGAGGAGCGGTGGGCGCCGATAGATGCCCGCTGGCGTCTCGGAGAACTTGATGGGGCATCCGAGCTGAACGGTGGGTCGATGGTGAGGATGGTCGATCGTGACGAGCATGTCCCTGGCTGCCACGTGCGGATCCTCCGCCCAGTCGCGAGCCGAGAGCACCGGCCCCACCGACGCACGGCCACCGAGCGCCTCGACCACTTCGGCGTTGGTCAGCCGCCGGGTCCAGTCTTCGATCGCACCATCGACGAGGTCACGGTGGCGACCGCGAGAGCGACCCTCCGCCGTTCGCTCGTCGCTCGCCAGGTCCTCACGGCCCATGGTCTCGCACAGCAACACCCAGTGGGCGTCCGTGGGCGCTGCAATCGCGCAGTGGCCATCTGCGGTCGGGTAGATGCCGAAGGGAGTGATGCCGTCAACCGTGTTGCCGGTGGGCAACAGA
>CAYUBX010000303.1:0-4900 GCA_964443165.1 uncultured Acidimicrobiales bacterium | reverse complement strand
GTCAAGGCCAGATACAGGCCCTTCACACGGAGCGCAGGAAGTCCGAGGATCACGCCGAACACGAACCCGACGACCAAGATGATCGGGATGATCATCCAGTAGTCGAGATTCTCGTCTTGGACGAGAGATGCCGAGACGAAGGCGCCGAGGCCCATGAAGGCCGAGTGACCCAGCGCCAACATGCCGTTGAATCCGACGACGAGGTTCACCGCGAGAATCGCAACGCTCAACGTGAGCGCACGGTTCATCTTGGAGATCTCGAACCCTTCGAGAACCACCGGCACGAGCAACACGAACGCCGCCATGTAGGCGATACCCACGTACTGCCAGAGCTTGTGCTGCTTGCTGCCCTTCTCGACGATGAGCAGAGGTGTACTAGCCACTGTTGTTTTCTCCCCCTGAGACCGCGACGATCAGACGCGCTCGATAGTGCGGGTTCCGAAGAGACCCGACGGACGGAACATCAGCACGATCAGGATCACGAGGAACGCTGCGGCCAATTGCAAGATAGACATATAGGCCTGTTCCAGCACCACAACGCCGAGCCAGGACACGATGACGGACTGGATCAGACCCACGCAGACACCGCCGACGACGGCGCCACCGAGACTATCGAGGCCTCCGAGCGCTGCGCCTGCGAGGGCGTAGATCAAGATGAAGGCCATCATGTTCGGGTTGTAACCACCGAGCGACGGTGCGACGAGCGCCGCGCCGAGCGTGCCGAGCATGCACGCCAGGGCCCACCCGAATCCGAGCGTCCGGCCGGTGTTGACACCGACGAGTCGAGCGGATTCGACGTTGGACGAGACCGCCCGGAAGGCCAGGCCGATCCTGGTGCGGTTGAGCACCAGACCCATCACGAAGAGCACGAGGGCGAGCGTCACCCAGATGCCGATGGTCGAGTACCGCAGGCGAGTCCCCCCGAGGTCGATGTAATTGTCACCACCCACACTCGGCACCCACGACGGGATCTTGCCGAACGCGTCGGCGGCACGCTTGGTCTGGAAGCTCCAGATGTCTGCGGCCACCGCGTTGACGATCAGGAACAGGCCCAGTGTGATGAGCACGACGGGCAAGTGGTCGGACGGGTCGAACGGCCGGGTCAAGGTCCGCTCGACCGCCATTCCCATCGCTGCTGTGATCACCATGGCGAGGGCGATCGAGAGCCACAGCCACAGCCCCTGCTCGATGTTGATCACGTAGACGAGGAACGCACCCAGCATCGCCAGTTCGCCCTGGGCAAAGTTGATGAGCGTCGTCGCCTTGAAGATCAACACGAGAGCCAGGGCGACCGTCGCATAGATGGCACCGGACTGCAGCCCGTTCAAGATGAAGTCGGGCAGAATGTCGAAATTCCAGTTGATTGCAAGCATGGAAAACCCCCCCTAGGCGCCCAGGTACGCTTCCTGCACTGCAGGATCGTTCTTGAGTTGGTCCGACGGTCCCGACAGAGCGATCTGCCCGGACTCGATGACGTAGCCGTAGCTGGCCATCTCAAGCGCCAGATTGGCGTTCTGCTCGACGACAAGCATGGTCAGGCCCGTCTCCTTGTTCAGCGCCGTGAAGCGCTCGAAGAGATCCTCGATGATGAGCGGCGCGAGGCCGAGTGAGGGCTCGTCGAGCAACAGGAGGCGGGGGCGGCTCATGAGCGCCCTCGCCACGGCGAGCATCTGCTGCTCGCCACCCGACAAGGATCCAGCGAGCTGGTTCTTGCGGTCTTCGAGGACTGGGAAGATCTCGAACCAGCGACCGATGTCGTCGCGGATCTCGTTGTCCTTGCGGACGTAGGCACCGACCAACAGGTTGTCGGTCACGGAGAGCTCGGGGAAGGTGCCACGACCCTGGGGCACGTGAGCCACACCGCTCTGCACGATCTGTGAAGTCGCCGTGCCGACGATGCTCTTACCGTAGAGCTCGACGGTGCCCGTCACGTTGCACATGTTGCACAGCGCCCGCAGCGTGGTCGTCTTGCCGGCACCGTTGGCACCGAGGATGACGCGCACCTCGCCTTCAGGCACCTCGAAGTCGAGGCCACGCAGGACCGACACCGCGCCGTAGCTGGCGTTGAGGTCCTCGACCTTGAGACTCAATTCACTCACTGTTACCGCTCCCCAGGTAGGCCTCGATCACCTCGGGGTCGTTGCGCACGACATCGGGGTGACCGTCAGCGATCTTGCGACCGAAGTTGAGCACGACGAGGTGCTCACTGATGCCGAGCACCATCCGCATGTGATGCTCCACCAGCAGAACCGACAGGTTGTGACGATCGCGCAGGTCCTTGATGTCCTGGGCGAGCGAGTCGACCTCGGCGTGGGTGAGACCCGACGCCGGCTCGTCGAACATGACGAGCCGAGGACCAGCGATGAGGGCCCTCGCCAACTCGATGCGCTTGAGCGTGCCGAACGGGAGGGCACCGGCCGAGTGGTATGCGTGCTCCTCCAGGCCGAGTTCCTCGAGAGCCTCCCACGCCCGACGACGGAGGTCCTGCTCTTCTTGTTTGGTGCCGAGCCGGAACGCAGCGGTCAAAAAGTTCGCCTTGGTCCGTGTGTGGTCCCCCACCATCACGTTCTCGAGCACGGTCATACCGGGCCACAGGGCCAGGTTCTGGAACGTCCGGTACACACCGACCCTGCTGATCGCATGCGCTGGGAGAGCCAGCAGATCGTGACCGTCGAAGGTCACCGATCCCTTCGTCGGGTCGTAGATCCGGCTGACCACGTTGAAAAGCGTGGTCTTGCCCGCACCGTTCGGTCCGATGAGCCCGAGAATCTGTCCTTCGTCCAGATTGAACGACAGATCGTCGAGCGCTCGGATTCCTCCGAACTGCACAGAGATGTCTGAGACTTCGAGCAACGCCACTCCGTACCCCTCCCCTGGTCGTACCGGGGGACTCGCCCCGGTGGCGACCGGCAAGTTAGCACTTTGATCCGTCAAGGCAAGTTGAGTGACCGGGCCCTGACATGGAGAAGGGCCCCCTGGTGTGGAGGGCCCTTCAGCTCAGTGGTTCGGGGAGGAGGACTTGAACCCCCAATGACTGGACCAGAACCAGTTGTGTTGCCAATTACACCATCCCCGAAAGAAATGGCGCCCGAAGGCGTCGGCCAGAATACAGGCTCAGTCTGCAGGGGACACACCCAGATCGACCAACGCCACCCGCAGTCGAGCCATCACCGCGTCGCGCCCCAGAGCCACCATCGACTCGAACAGCGGAGGGCCCACCGTCCGGCCTGTCAGCGCCACGCGAACCGGAGCCTGGGCCTTGCCGAGCTTGAGGCCGCGACCTTCCCCGATCTCGAGGAGCAGCGCATGGAGCGACTCGCTCGTCCACTCGGCGTCAGCGAAACGTTCGAGCGCGGCGCCCACGATCGGCGCCGCATCCTCCGTCGCCATCACCTTGTCCCATGAGCCGTCGTCGCGCACCGGTTGTTCCAGAAAGAAGAAGTCAAGCTGAGGCGCGGCCTCGTCGAGGACCCGCGTCCGCTCTTGGATGAGCGGGGCGACCTCGATCAGGTCAGCCGCACCGAGGCCGGCGCCCCAGGGCTCCGACGCGACCCGCGACGCGATCGCCTCGGCGAACCCGTCGGTGGTCATCGCGCGGATGTACTCGCCGTTGATGGCCTCGAGCTTCTTCTGATCGAACGCCGCGGCGGCCGGGTTGATGTCGGTGAGCTCGAAGAGCTCGACGATCTCCTGGAGCGGGCGGACCTCGACATCGTCGGGCGGGCCCCAACCGAGCAGCGCGAGGTAGTTCACCATCGCCTCGGGCAGAAACCCACGCTCGCGATACGACGTGAGCGACATGTCGTCGCGGCGCTTGGAGAGCTTCTTCCGCTGCTCGTTGACGATGAGGGGAAGGTGCGCGAACTCCGGGGGCGGCCCTGCGCCGAGCCCCTCCCGCACCAGCAGGTTCCGAGGCGTCGGATTGAGCAGGTCCTCACCGCGCACGACGTGCGTCATCCCGAGATCGGCGTCGTCGACGGCGTTCGCCACGATGAACGTCGGCGACCCATCGCTGCGCCGGATCACGAAGTCCTCGAGCTCGACGTTGGCGAACTCCACCCGGCCGCGGATGACGTCGTCGAAACCCGTCGAGCCGTCGTCGGGAACGCGGAACCGCACGGCGGCGCCGTCGCCGTCCAGGAGCCCCCGATCGCGGCAATGGCCGTCGTAGCCGTGCGCCTGGCCGCCGGAGCGGGCGTCGAGGTCGTCGCGCGTGCAGTCGCATCGGTACGCCGCGCCGGATGCGAGCAGCGTCTCGATCGCGTCGAGATAGAGGTGCGTGCGTTGCGACTGCCGAACGGGCTCGCCATCCCAGTCGATTCCCAACCACTCGAGCGAGTCGAGAATGTTGTCGATCAGCTCGGGTCGCGCGAGGTCCGCGTTGGTGTCCTCGATCCGCAAGATGAGCTCGCCGCCGGTGTGTCTGGCGTAGAGCCAGTTGAACAGGGCGGTCCTCGCCGACCCCAGGTGGAGGTACCCGGTGGGCGCGGGGGCAAAGCGGAGTCGTGTCGTCACGTCACTCGTCGTTTCTCAAACATCGCGTCCGAAGAGATGGAGCAGTCGGGTCTGCAGGTCGGCGTCGGCCGGCGAGGTGATCGGCGGTTCGAAAAGCTCGGGGAGCTGCGCGAACAGCTCGCGATGCGGCGCCGCCCACTCGTGCACGGCGACCACCACCTCCTCGTCGAGCGCATCATCCACGCCGATCCCCACTGCGAGATCCCACGCGTGGATCGCCAGGTCGGCGGTGCGCTGGCGAAGGTACTCGAGCACGCTCGTCTCGCCGGCTGCGAGGCGCACGGTGGCATCGGGGTCGACCTCTGCGATAGCCTGCACCGCGTCGCGCCACGAGTCTTCCCACGCGAGCTCAGGGTCGGCGCCGAGCTGGTCGCCATCGAGACCG
>CAYUBX010000302.1:1554-4900 GCA_964443165.1 uncultured Acidimicrobiales bacterium | reverse complement strand
ACTCACGGCTCTCGGCGGGTACTGCGTCGATGCCGCGAGTCGTCGCAATTGTGACCGGAAAGTAGGTGAGATAGGTCGCGATCGCGGCCTTCGTGCTTCCACCCGTGCCGAGCCAGAGAACGAGTGCCGGCGCGACCGCAACGATCGGCACGGCCTGGGCGGCGACGACGAGTGGGGTCAGCCCGTAGCCGATGAGACGTGAACGAGCGATGAGAATGCCGGTGATCATGCCCAACAGCACACCGAGTGACAGCCCGATCAGACTGGCCTGAGCGGTCGACCACACGTTTCTGAGGAGGAAGATGCTGTAGTTCTCCCCCTGTGAGGTCGTGGTGCCGAGGTAGCCGAGGATCGACCAGATGTGGGGCATCTTGATGTCGTTGGTCCCGGTGGCGAGCTTGATGAACTCCCACAGCCCGGCTGCTGCGGCGGCGAGTAGCGCGGCGCTGCTGAGGGTCGAGGCTATGGCGCGGAACCGTTCTCCGGCCGGTTGAGGGAGTTCGAGGCCCCCTTCGGCCCGATCGGCGGCGAGGACAAGGCCATCCGAAAGGTCGGTCATACCTAGCCTTCGGAGGCCGTCTTCTTGAGGTTGGCCTTGCTCGCGATCCCGTCGAGTGTGCCGAACGGATCGTCACCGAGTGGGGTGATCACCGCTTCGGTGCATCCGTGATCGAACCATTCCTCGATCTTGTCGAGGACGTCTGTGGTTGTGCCGCACGCAGCGACGCTCTGAGTCAACTCGTTCGGTACGAACCGCATCGCCTCTCGGATTTCGGCCTTGGTCGCCGGCCACTGGACGATCGACTTCACCTTGGCCACGAGCTCCTCGTCAGCCCCACAGAACTCGGTGATGTGGGGCTGCTGGGCGATGTATTGGGTGAGGAATTCCTTGCAGTCGTCGATGGCCTTCTGCGGATCGTTGTCGTTGGCCGAGACCGCAACGAGCTGCGGTACTTCGAAGTCGTCGAGCGACCGTCCTGACTTGGCTGCTCCCGCCTGCACGGCTTCGATGGCCAGGTCGTTGTAGGAGGGTGGGACAAGAAAATCCAGCAACACGCCATCCGCGATCTCGCCGGCGAGTGCGCACATGCCCATGCGGACCGCGCCGATATAGACGGGAACCGGATAAGCGTGCCCGTCGTCATCGGACGGACCGTCGAACTTCACCTGTTCGACATCCACAAATTCGCCGTGGTGGGTAACGGACCCGCCCGCCAGCATCTCCTTGGTGACGGTGATCACCTCACGCATCGCCTTCAGCGGCTTGTGGTTGGGAAGGCCACATCGTGTTGCGAGCGGCTCCCACCAGCCGCCGAGTCCCATCCGCATGCGGCCAGGGGCAAGGTCATCCAGCGTTTTCCAGGTGACCGCGAGAAGAGCGGCATTGCGGGTTCGGTAGGGCAGGATCCCGCTACCGACCTTGATCCGCTTGGTATGGGCGGCGATGAGGGTGATGGGTACGACGGCGTTGGTCACCAGCCGACCTTCCCCGACCCACACCCCGCTGAAGCCGTGCTCCTCGGCCCACTGTGCCTGGCTCACGATTGCGCCGTAGCCACCCTGAAAATCGGGACCGCCGGGACGGCTTGGAGCACCCGATGAAATCATTAAGCCGAAATTCTTCACGTACCCCCCGGACGAACAGCGGTCGCAGCATAGGCAATCTCAATGAGTCTCGCTTGGCCGCTCCTGAGCGGCGGGCGTCGCAGGTTCCACGAACTGAACCCGGCGACGCCTGGCTTCGTGGATGTACCGTCGACCCATGACGCGAATCGTTACCATCGGCGCCGCCCAACTCGGGCCGATCGGGCGCAGTGAGCCGCGACCTGTCGTCGTGGAACGACTGCTGGCCTTGCTTCGGGAGGGCGCTGCTGCTGGCTGCGACCTCGTCGTGTTCCCGGAACTGGCGCTGACGACGTTCTTTCCGCGGTGGCATCTCGAAGATGAAGACGAGATGAATTCGTTTTACGAGACGGAGATGCCGGGACCCCACACCAAGCCGTTGTTCGACGAGGCTCGTGAGCTGGGGATCGGTTTCTGCCTTGGCTACGCGGAGTTGACGCCTGACGGCCGCCGCAACAACGCGTATGTCCTCGTCGACCGTGACGGTTCGACGGTCGCTACGTTCCACAAGGTCCACATTCCTGGTCATGGTGACTACGAGCCGGAACGGCCCTTCCAGCATCTCGAGCGGTACTACTTCGACGAAGGGGAGGAAGGCTTCGGAGTGTGGCCGGCTTTCGGCGGACTCATCGGTATGGCGCTCTGCAACGATCGGCGGTGGCCCGAGACCTACCGGGAGATGGGGCTTCAGGGCGTCGAGATGATACTGATCGGCTTCAACACCCCTCTGCACTACGCACCAGACCCCACCCAGAATGCGCTCCAGTCGTTCCACAACCACCTGGTTATGCAGTCCGGCGCATACCAGAACGGCACCTGGGTGGTCGGTGTGGCCAAGGGCGGCACCGAGGAAGGGGTCGAATCGCTGGCTCAGTCAGCGATCTACGCGCCCTCGGGCCAGATCGTGGCTCAGGCGGTCACGACAGGAGACGAGCTCGTCGTCGCCCGGTGCGATCTCGACCTGTGCCGAAACTACAAAGAAACACTGTTCGAATTCGATCTCTACCGCCGTCCCGAGGTCTACTCCCGGATCACCAGCCAGAAGGGGGTCATCCGCCCTTCGACCAGCGGCGGTTTTTAGGGGTCGACGTGAACCAGCTGGATCCAGGCAGCGTCCTGCGTTCGGAGGACCCCCGAATGTTGCGGGGTGAGAGCGACTACATGGCCGATATCGCGCCGGTCGACGCCGTCCATGTGACCTATCTCCGGTCATTTCTGGCGCACGCCCGGATCCGATCGATCGACACGACCGCCGCCGCGAACGCTCCGGGGATCGTCAGCGTGTTCACCGCGGAGGATGTGGACCTCCACCCGTTTCCCTCCCCAATCCCGCTGAATGACCAAACCATGCTCCGGCCATGGGTTGCCTCCGACCGGGTTCGGTACGTCGGCGAGATCGTGGCCATCATCGTGAGTAGTTCTCCGGCGCAGGGAGCCGACGCCGCGGAGTTGATCGAGCTCGACTTGGAACCACTCGAGTGTGTCGTCGATGCGGAGGAAGCAGCAGCGGATCGCCTGGTGATCCACGAGACCACCGGTACGAACACGGCCCTCCAACTCGGTGCGGAAGCACTCGACCACGACCTGTTCACCGGGTGCGAGGTCGTCGTGTCTCAGCGCTTGGTCAACAACAGGGTTGCCCCATGTCCGATAGAGGGGCGGGGCGCGCTGGCGGTTTGGGACGAGAATGGCCTGACTCAATGGTCGACGACCCAGAGCGCTC
>CAYUBX010000302.1:0-1544 GCA_964443165.1 uncultured Acidimicrobiales bacterium | reverse complement strand
GCGATGGTCTTGCCCGAATCTTCGATGTGCAGGTCGACGAGGTGCGGGTCGTTGTCCCAGATGTCGGGGGGTCGTTTGGAGCCAAGCGGGGTCTGTCCCCCCCTGAGGTACTCGTTGCGTGGGTTGCGAAGCGACTCGGTCGTCCGGCCCGATGGCACGAACACCGATCGGAGGGCATGGCTGACCTGGGTCATGGCCGTGGCCAGATCCAGTACGCAACCCTCGGTGGCCGATGGGACGGGACGCTCGAGGTGTTGCAGGTTGAGATCCTTCAAGACGCCGGTGCCTACCCGGATGTCGGCAGCCTGCTCCCTCGGATGCTGACGGTCATGGGCGCCGGCCCGTACGCGGTGCCGGCCGTCGAGATCTCGACCCGATCGGTTGTCACGAACACGGTGCCCCTGCTCGCGTACCGCGGCGCTGGCCGTCCGGAGGCGACCGCCATGATCGAGCGGATGGTCGACCTGTATGCGGCCGAGGTTGGGCTCGATCCGGTCGACGTTCGTCGGCGCAACCTGGTGCCTCCCGAGGCCTTCCCCTGGGCCTCGGCGACGGGCGCCCTATACGACAGTGGTCGTTACGAAGAGGTCCTCGACATCGCAATGGCGGCGGCAGGATTCGATGAGCTCCGCTCCGAGCAGCACCGCCGGCGGGCCAACGATGCCCGCCAGGTGCTCGGCCTCGGGATTTCGGCGTATGTGGAGATCACCAATCCCGGCGTCGAAGGCGACTTCGGGGCCATCGAGATCTTCGAGTCGGGTCGGGCAACGGTCAAGACGGGGTCGGTTGCGCAGGGTCACGGACATGCGACCGCTTACGCCATGTTGGCGGCTGAGGTGACTGGGCTTCCGTTCGAACGAATCGAGGTCATCTCTGGCGACACCGGGCTCGTACCGCGAGGCGTTGGTACCGGCGGATCCAAATCGGCTCAGAACGGCGGATCGGCGGTACGGCTCGCGTGCGACGCTGTCGTCGTGATGGCGAGGGACCGAGCTGCAGACCTGCTCGAAGCCGACGCCGCCGATGTTGTGCTCGACGTCGAAAGCGGCACGTTCCACGTCGTCGGCACTCCGGCTGCTTCGGTCGACTGGTCGATGGTTGCGGCGGGTCCCGAGCGTCTGTTCTCTGAGATCGATTACACATCGACCGGTGCGACGTTCCCATTCGGTGCTCACATCTCTGTCGTCGAGGTCGACCTCGATACCGGATTGGTCGTTCCCGTTCGCCACGTCGCCGTCGACGACTGTGGCCGGATGATCGCCCCCATGATCGTCGCGGGTCAGGTCCACGGGGGTGTGGCGCAGGGCATCTCGCAGGCGCTGTACGAAGAGTTCGTCTACGACGACGAGGGCAACCCGTTGACGGGAACGTTTCTCGACTACCCGATACCGGGCGCGACCGAGCTTCCGGCGATCGAGCGCATCCCCCTCGAGACCCCGACCGACCGCAACCCAATCGGGGCCAAGGGCATCGGCGAGGCGCCGACCATCGGCTCGACCCCCGCTGTGCAGAATGCGGTGGTCGATGCGTTGTCACACCTCGGT
>CAYUBX010000301.1:0-4901 GCA_964443165.1 uncultured Acidimicrobiales bacterium | reverse complement strand
GGTGAGGTGGCCTTCGTGTAGATCAAGGTGGAGGCCATCTACTTATAAAACACCGGCGAGGTCAACGAACCTGTCGGCGTTGGGAAGCCCGTCGAGACGTCCGTCCTTCTGCTCCAAGAACGCGTGATAGGCGACGCTCACACCGGGGCCCGCGGTCTCGATCACCCGCTGGGAGTCGACGGTCTCGTCGTCCTCCATCACGGTGCCGAACCCGAGCAAGACGATGTCCTCGATGTCGGAGTAATCCGCCCCGGGTCGAGGCCGCGAGGTGAACACGCCGCAGTCCATCTCGCGTGCAGCGCCCAAGCCCCGCGGCCCGTTCACTCCGATGATCCACGGTACCTCGATGGGGCGGTCGACCGTCTGGCCGGGTCCGTGGAGCATCCGGGTGAGTCGACCGTCGACCTCCACCTCCTCGCCGCGCAGCAGCGCTTGGACCTGCTCGACCATCGCGGGGAACTCCGCCCATTTGAGGGGCTTCTGGCCCATGGCGCGTCGACCCGTGAAGCCCGTTCCTGCGCCGATCACGACGCGGTCTTCCCCGACGAGTCCGACCAGCGTCGCGATGGCTGCTGCGGTCACCATCGGGTGCCGCAGGGAGGGAATCAAGACGCCTGGACCCAAACGAATTCGCTCGGTCCGCGTCGCTGCCAGTGCGAGGGTCATCCACACGTCCACCTGGAGCGCGGGTGTGTCGTAGACCCAGGCGGTGTCGTAGCCGAGTTCCTCCGCGAGCTGGATGTGCGCAGGAGTATCCGTGACAGGGGGAAACGCAGCCGAGATCTTCATGGCAGCATTTGATCACGCAACCGGGAGGCCTGCCGTGACCACGACCCCATCTGCACCCACCGCAGACGAGCTGGGACGCCGATGCGTCGACGACGGCGAACTCCGGCTCGCCGCGCGTTACTGGACCGGCGGAATCCGCCTCGAGGTCGGGGAGCTGCACACGGGGGTCACCTTCGCCGAGGGAGTGCCGGTGAGCGGGGTTCCTGCGGACGGCGAGGGGGTGGTGACGATCTCGGGACCGGCAGACGAGTGGGCGCCACTCCTCGCGACGGTTCCGCCTCGGTTCAAGAACGACGTCGCGGTGGCCGTGGGGCGAGGTGGGCTCGCCCGACGTGCAGATGAGCTGTTGTGGTGGCAGTACCTGCCGGCGATCCAGCGAGTCGTGGAGCTGCTCCGCGAACCCGGGCAGCCAGCGGAAAGGGTGAAGGTCGAGGGCACCGAACTCCCGCGGCACGATGCGCCCGTCGGTCGGTACGTCCACCTCGACCTGGCCGGGCAGGACCACCGCGTGTACTACGAGGAGGCGGGCTCCGGCATCCCCGTTCTTCTCCAGCACACCGCGGGCTCCCACGGCACGCAGTGGCGCCATCTCTTCGAGAACCGAGCGATCACCGATCATTTCCGTCTCATCGCGTACGACCTGCCGTTCCATGGCAAGTCGGTCCCGCCGGTGGGTCGGCGCTGGTGGGAGGAGGAGTACAAGCTGACAGGTGAGTTCCTGCGCTCCGTGCCGCTCCAGCTCTCGGCTGCGTTGGGGCTCGACCGGCCGGTGTTCATGGGCTGCTCGGTCGGTGGCCTTCTCGCGCTCGATCTAGCGGCCAAACACCCCGAGGAGTTCCGAGCGGTGATCTCGCTGGAGGGCGCCCTCCACATCGGCGGCGACTGGGAGGGCCTCGTCGGCTTCTGGCACCCGCAGGTCTCCAACGAGACCAAGGCCCGGATGATGGAAGGCCTCACGGCGCCGACGTCTCCCGATCCGTACCGCAAAGAGACGATCCAGATCTATGCGAGCGGCTGGCCACCGGCCTTTCGGGGGGACCTCTGGTACTACATCGTCGAGTACGACCTCACGACGGACGCCAAGGCGATCGACACGGGCGAGATCGGCGTGCACATCTTCTCGGGCGAGTACGACTACAGCGGCACCGTCGAGCGGGGCCGCGAGGCACACGAGGCCATCGAGGGGTCGACGTTCACGGAGATGCAGGGCATGGGGCACTTCCCGATGTCGGAGAATCCCGAGGCCTTCATGGAGTACCTGCAGCCGGTCCTCGACCAGATCCGAGGGGCCTGAGGGCTCAGGGTTCCGGCGCCCAGAAAGCCACGCTGCCGGGAGCGAGTGGTGCGGACTGGTTCGTCGCCATGTCGTGGAGCCAGACGTGTGACGAGCCATCGGTGGTGATGGCCGGATAGGCGTACGCCGAGCCATCGGGCGCCCACATCGTCTGGGTCCGGCTGAACTGGTCCCAGAACTGGGAGTAGTAGACGGACAGTCCCCGTTCGCCGATCGTGTGCGACGGTGACGACTGGACCCGTCCATCGCGGCTGTGGGCCCGCCATTCACCGACGCCGTTGACCGATGTACGGCTCAGAATCCACTCGCCCGTGGGATCCCACGCCGGGGCGCCTGCGGGCTCTGCGCTCAGGGCCTCTGGACGCTCGCCGTCGAGTGGAACGATCCACAGGCCCGTGGCCAGCTCTTGCTCCGGGCCGACCTGGGGAAGAACGGCGGGTCCGAGTCGAACCTCCTGCGTCTGGAACTGGTTGGCCGGTGGCCGCCCGAAGACCGCGACAGCGAGGACCTCGGCGGACGGATCGAACGAGAAGAACGCGAAGCGCCGGTAGCGCGCCAGCGGTCGAACGCTGTCGGTCGTGAGATCGTGCACCACGATCTCGTTGAGCTGGTCGGTGTCTGTCTGGAGGCGCCGCGCGTAGACCACCGATCGACCGGCGGGGTGCCACATAGGCGTCTGGTACCCGGCCGAGGAGTCGTCGAGCGCCTCCGATCTCCCGTCTGGACCCACGACGCGGGTCTGTGACCCTGCATGTGCGACCAGGCCCCCGGATGCGCCGACGTCCGAGAAGTACGGGACGCCGAGATCGACCTCGCGCGGCGAGACCGGGTTGGCGAAGTCGACGGCGAAGAGGCCGAAGCCGTCCGTGGACGGGGTGAGCAGATACACGACGTCCTCGCCCGGAGCGAATGCGAGGTGATCGGGGCGGCCGGGAAGGACGACGACATCCCTCTCATCGGACCCCGGTCGAGCGCGAACTCCGGTCCAGCTGCGGTTGTCTGGTGACTCGGCCCACACGACCCACTCGCCGGAAGGAGACCAACTCGGAAGCCACGCCGCGCTGCCCTCCGTGACGGGGAGCGACGCGAGCCGCTCTCCGTCTGGCGCATACACAGCCAGGGGTCGCTCTTCGTTCTCGAACTCGTACACCAGGATCCGGCCGGGGCGGTCGGAAAGCGAACCGGCGACGAGGTCCTCCTGCTCGTTCGAGCCTCCGGATGCGTCCTCGAGCGTCGTCGGTGGAGGAGCAGCGTCGTTGGTGTCCGATGCGCACGCGCCGAGCCACAGCAGAGTGGCGAGCAAGAGTCGGCGATGGCGCACCGGGGGAGTGTGACATGCCCGATCGCCGTTGCGGCGACGACAGCCGTGGGTCCGACGTTTCCCTCCGCAGGGGCCAGCGTGCCAGAGTACGGGCCGTGCAACGCGTGGTGACGCTCGACATGGAGGGTGTGCTCACACCCGAGATCTGGATCGCCGTCGCCGAGGACACGGGGGTCTCGGAGCTGCGGGTCACCACTCGTGAGGAGCCCGACTACCAGAAGCTGATGGATCGGCGGATCGACGTTCTCGCTGAGCACGGCATCTCTTTGACCCGGATCCAGAAGGTGATCGCGACGCTGCCGCTCCTTCCGGACGCTCGCGAGTTCCTCGACGAGCTTCGGAGCCGGTTCCAGGTGGTGCTCCTGAGCGACACGTTCGAGCAGTTCGCAGGTCACTTCATGGAGTTGCTCGGTCGGCCGCATCTGCTGTGTCATCGGCTCGACGTCGAGAGCGACCGCATCACCGGGTTCGCGCCACGCATCACCGACCCGAAGCTGTGCGCCGTGCAGGCGTACCGGTCGCTCAATTTCCACGTGACGGCGGCGGGCGACTCCCACAACGACGTGACGATGCTGCAGGCGGCGGACGCCGGATGCCTCTTCTCCGCCCCTGCGAGCCTTCCACCTCAGTTCCCCGGCCTTGCCGTCGCCGACACCTACGACGAGCTCCTCGACTGGATCACGGGCGCGGCTGGTTGACCCCATCGTCGGCCCTGCTGGTGAGCCAGGCCCCGGTCAGGGTGACGACGGCCCCCAACGCAGCGATGGCGGCGAGGGACTCATCTCTCACGGTGACGCCGAGCGCGATCGAGAACGGGGTCGCCAGGTAGGTGACGATCGAGCTTCTCGTGGCGCCGACCCGACCGGTCAGCGTCCCCACGCAGATGTAGGCCAGCCCGGTCCCGCCGATTCCCAGCGCAGCGCACGCAGCGAACGCGGTGGTGTCCCAGGCGGTGTCGCCCCAGCCGGTCACGAGGAGGGGGGCGGTGAGGACGACGGCCACGGCCTGGGCTCGCCACATGGTGGGAAGCGCGCCGTACTTCTGCTGCAGGGGAACTGCGACGTTGAACGCGACGCCGTAGCAGCCGACTGCGGCGACGACGAGAAGGACGCCGATTGTCGAGTTGGAGTCGTCCCGGAAGCTCGGAAGGCCGATCATCAGGATCCCGCCGAACCCGAGCAGCAGGCCCCATCGCTGGCGCGAACCGGGGAGACGCCGAAGCAGGAGGGTGGCGATGAGAGCGGTGAACAGCGGCGCCGCGCCGTTCACCATCCCAGCGACGCTCGAGGCAATCCGTTCCTGCGCGAGCGGGAAGAAGGTCAGGGGGGCGGCGAACCACACCACGCCGATCAGCGCGACGCGCGGCCAGTCCTCGCGATCGGTCCGTTGACGCGCCGCCGGGAACACGGCGAGAGTCGCGAAGCCGAACCCGATGCGCAGGAACGTCACCACCGAAGCGCTGAAGGAGTCGAGCCCCTCGGCGATCAGAAGAAACGC
>CAYUBX010000300.1:0-4904 GCA_964443165.1 uncultured Acidimicrobiales bacterium | reverse complement strand
GGCGTTCCTTGACCAGCCAGGGATGGCGTTCGGCGGCCGCCAGCTTCGGAAGCCGCCTCGTGGACGATCGCGGTGTGACCGAGCTCGTGCAGCCGGACGGCCGCGGTGACTCCCGCGAGGCCTGCCCCGATGATGGCGATCTCGGCGTCATTCTGCTCGGCCATGGGGCGACGGTAGCGCCCCGGGTGCGGAGCCGGCCTTGCTACGGTCCGCAATACCGCGAGATGGGGAGGCACCATGCGGGCCTGGAGGTTGCAACAGCTCGGTGACCCGTGGGAGGTGCTCTCCCTCGACGATGTCGAGTCGCCCACCCCGGGCCCTGGGGAGGCGAGGATCGAGGTGGCGGCTACCGACCTCAACTTCGCCGACATCCTGCAGTGCCAAGGCTCCTACCAGGAGCGGATCGATCCGCCGTTCACACCGGGTCTGTCGGCCGCGGGCACAGTCGTGGCGGTGGGGGCCGACTGCGAGCTGCAGGTGGGTGATCGGGTTCTCGGGTCGACCTCGTCTGGCGCGGGAGGCTTCGCCGAAGAGGCCCTGGTGCGGGGTCGGGGCGTTCGCCACGTTCCGGAGGATGTCTCACTCGTCGCTGCCGCAGCGATGAACGTGATCTACGGCACGGGTTGGTTTGCCCTGCACCGCCGGGGCCAGCTGCAGCCGGGCGAGACCGTTCTGGTGCTCGCCGCGGCGGGGGGAGTGGGATCTGCGGCAGTTCAGATGGCGAAGGTCCACGGCTGCACCGTGATCGCGGCCGCGGGCGGACCGGAGAAGGCGGAGGTCTGCCAACAGCTCGGTGCCGATGTGGTGATCGACTACGCCGCAGAGGATCTCTACGAGCGCGTCATGCAGGCCACCGACGGACGCGGCTGCGACGTGATCTACGACCCCGTCGGCGGCGAGTACTTCGACATCGCACGGCGGCTCGTCGCGTGGGAGGGGCGGCTGCTCGTCGTCGGGTTCGCCAGCGGCACCATTCCACAGGCGCCTGCGAACCACCTTCTCGTCAAGAACTACTCGATCGTCGGGGTGCACATGGGTGGCTACCGGGGTCGGATGGGCGAGGTCCTCGACGAGTGCTACGAGGAGTTGTGGGGCCTCGTGGCCGCTGGAACGCTCGATCCCTTGGTCAGCAGCCAACTCCGCCTCGACCAACTGATCGACGGCCTGGTCGCGCTCGACGGGCGCGCGACCACCGGCCGGGTGATGTTGGTTCCCAACGGCGCGTGACCGTCCCACCCCGTCTTTAGGCTCTGGGCCGGTGTCGACGTCTTCGCCCGCGCCCGGGATGAGCCGCCACGAGCTGACGTTCGTAGCAGCGGATCCACCGCGTGCGTCGTGGTTCGCCATCTGGGATCCCAGTGATGGTGGGCTTCTCCCGCCCGACGGTGGTGGTCTCGGCGCTCTGGACTCCACGGAGCTGACAGCGGTGGAGATCGGCGCGTCCGGCCAGCACCTGCGGACCATCGCCGCCCGTCGGCTGCCGATCGCCGATGCGGTCGGACCTCTGGCTGCGTTGGGGCGGACGACCGAAGCCTCTGCCACGGCGCGGGTGTTCGGTGCGGCGGTCCGAACCGCGCTCGGCGCGCTGGCACGGGGTCGTGCGCTCCCCGCGGTCACGCCGGAGGGCTGGGATGCGTGGCGGCTCGATCCACTCGACGCGGCCGATCTCGACATGGTCGACGCGCTTGCTGCGGCACTTCCGTTCGTCGCCCACTGCACCCCGGTCGACGACGACCCGGGACTGCTGAGCGACCCGGCGATTGTGGTGCGGCGGCTCTTCGACGCCGTCGCCGACTCGTTCATTCGAACGGCGGGAGCGCCCGTCGTCCACGGTGTGGACCCCTTCGCCGCTCGCTCGCCGACTCGCGTGCACCACCTCCGACCCTGGGCGACCGCCGTCGCGACTCCGCACTGCGTGTCGAACGACCTGGTCATCCGGGCACACCCACCGGAGGCCGTCGAGCCCTCCGGCGACACTGCCCCAACGGAGGAAGGGTGGCGGCTCGTGTTCCAGCTGCGCAGCCGCCGCGATTCGTCGCTGTGCATCGACGCGGCCGATGTGTGGGCAGCCGACGGGTCGCCGTTGCTCGACGGCGTCCCTGATCTCGAGTTGCTCCTCGGTCTCCAGCGCGCGGTCGACGTCTGTCCGGTGCTCGCCCCCGCACTCGACGCCACCCGTCCCACCGAGCTGGTTCTCGGCGACTCCGACGTCGACGAGCTCTTCGACGCGATCGAGGATCTGACCGCGGCCGGGGTCACCGTTCTGTGGGCGGCGGATGTGGCCGCACCGCGGATCGAGCGGCGGTTGGTGATTGACTCTCCGAGCCCATCGGGAGACCTCCCGTCCTTCGGCGACCTGCAGTCGCTTCTCGACGTGGACTGGGAGTTCCTCCTGGATGGAACGGCTCTGTCCGCCGAGGATCTTCGGATCCTGGCGGAGTCGAAGCGGGCGATCGTCCCGCTGCGGGGCAGGTGGGTGCGCGTGGGCGCACACGACCGCCGCACCCTCGATGCACCCCCTCCAACGGTCGACGCGGGTGCCCTGTTGGCGGCGGTGACGGACGGCAGCGTCCTGCTCGACGACGGCACCTCGCTGGGGCCCGGCGAGATCCGTCTCGAGGGCGCGGTCGCCGAACTCGCCCGCTCCCTGCTCTCGACCGCCTCCCAGGAGGACGGCGTCGCGATCGATCTTCCCGAGCTCCACGCGGAGCTGCGGGGGTATCAGGTGGCGGGCGTCCGATGGATGGAGGGACTCGCCTCGGCCGGCCTCGGAGGTTGCCTTGCCGACGACATGGGGCTGGGGAAGACGATCCAGGTTCTCGCACTTCACGCCCGCCGCGGCGGCCCCACCCTCGTGGTCTGTCCGACCTCGTTGCTCGCCAACTGGGAGCGCGAAGCAGCGAGGTTCGTGCCGGGCGCAAGGGTCCTCCGTCACCATGGTGCCAACCGCGCGCGCCTCTCCCCTCGGCCGGGTGATCTGGTGCTGACCACCTATGGCGTTGTTCGCTCCGACGCTGAGCAACTCGCCGAGTCCGGGTTCGACCTCGTCGTGGCCGACGAGGCGCAGAACATCAAGAACCCCCGCTCGCGGTCGGCGCGAGCCATGAGGCTCCTGCAGGGACGCGCGCGCTTCGCACTCACCGGGACGCCGGTGGAGAATCGCCTCGCTGAGCTGTGGGCGATCATGGACTGGGCGACCCCCGGGCTTCTCGGAAGCCAGGAGTCCTTCCGTCTGTCCTACGCCGTCCCGATCGAACGTGAAGGCGACGATCGGGCGGTGGAGGAGCTCACCCGACGCATCGGACCGTTCCTCTTGCGCCGTCGAAAGACGGACCCGGGGATCGCGCCCGAGCTGCCGCCGAAGACCGAGCGCGATGTTCCCGTTCGCCTCACCACCGAACAGATCAGCCTCTACCGGGCGACCACCACCGAGGTTCTCGCGGCGATCGCGGGGGAGAGGGGGATCGGACGCCGTGGGCTGGTTCTCAAGCTGCTCACCGCTCTCAAGCAGATCGCCAACCATCCCGCACACCACCTCGGAGAGGCGGGTCCGCTCGCCGGCCGGTCGGGCAAGCTCGCCGCCGCAGACGAGCTGATCGACCTCGCGACGAGGGCCGGCGAGTCGACGCTGGTGTTCACCCAGTACGTCGCGATGGGGGAGCTGCTCGTGAGCCACCTGCGGGAGCGTGGGTTGGACGTCGGGCTCCTTCACGGTGGGTTGTCGGTTGTCGCCCGGCAGGAGCTCGTCGATCGGTTCCAAGAGCGGGAGCTCCCCGTTCTCGTGTTGTCGCTCAAGGCGGGCGGGACCGGACTCAACCTCACCGCGGCCACCCAGGTGATCCACTACGACAGGTGGTGGAACCCGGCGGTGGAGGACCAGGCGACGGATCGGGCCTACCGAATCGGCCAGACGGCTCCGGTCACTGTTCATCGGTTGATCGCCGAAGGGACGGTGGAGGACCGGGTCGCTCAGCTGCTCGCGGACAAGCGGGATCTTGCGGACCGGGTGGTGTCGGGTGAGGGGTGGATCGGTGATCTGGACGACGACGAGTTGGCGACGCTCGTGCTGTTCGGTGATGAGGGGGCGGTCGCATGAGCGCCGGCCGTCTGTTCTCGACGGAGGTGATGGAGTGGACCGGTTCCGAGTCCCCGGGCGGCGCACGACACACGCTTCTGGACACCGAGGTCTCGCCAGGGAGGTTTCAGTGTCGGCTCGCTCAGCGATCCGGCGAACCGCTTCATGTGGATCTCGGTTTTCCGCAGCTGGACGAGTCGGCGATCGACGACCTCGTGACCGTGATCGTCGGCGACCCGGCGACCGGTGCCGCGTTGATCACCGGCCGCCTCCCGACGGTGGTGGCTGCCCGTCTCGTTCCCGCGGCCGAACGGTGGACGGGCGATTGCTCCTGCGGCGAGTGGGTGGGGGTGTGTCCCCACCAAGCCGCGGTGGCCTGGAGGCTGAGCGCGCTGGTTGACACGGACCCGTTCGTCCTCTTCATTCTCCGCGGGTCCAGCCGCTCCGAGGTGGAAGCGGCGGTCCGCGAGCGCCGTGGCGACGAGGATCCCTCCGCGGGGCGTCGCGATCGCGGGGTCGACGCGACCGAGGCGGCGGCGAGGACGCCGGCTCCACTTCCGCGGCCCGCTCCGCTGCCATGGCGCGCCTCGAGCATGGGAGATCTCCTGCACCCGCCGGTCGACTCTGGGATCGACGCGGCTGCACTGCAATCGCTGGTGGCCGATGCAGCCGCGAGAGCGGTGGCACTCCTCGCGGACGAACAGGGCGCGGCGCTCGACCTCGACGTTCACGAAGACCTCATTCGCCGCGCGGTCGCCGACGAGGGCGAGGGGGCGGTGCAGAACGCTCGACTGGCCGAGCGTCTCGGATGGCGCCCCGAGGCCGCTGG
>CAYUBX010000299.1:0-4936 GCA_964443165.1 uncultured Acidimicrobiales bacterium | reverse complement strand
GATCCCTTCGCCAAGGTGGAGCGACCAGAAGAACTCCCCGGCGAAGAAGAACTCCCCGGCGAGGGCGACGAGACCGCGCCGGACGGAGCCCTTCCCGACGATGCAGACGACGCCGACGACTCCGAGGGCGACGAGTCCACCGCCGCAGCACCGCCGACGACGGCCACCCCCGCCGTGGCCGAAGAGCCGCCATCCGTCGACGGCCTGGTCTCGCATCTCGACGGCGACCGAGCCACGTCGTGGCCGGCGATCTTCTGGGGCGCTCTCGCCGCGTTCGTGTGGATCCTCACCTGGTACGCGGGGCGCAACTGGCGGCGATGGACCAGCTACGCGATCGGCGGCCCAGTGTTCTTGCTCGTACTGTTCGTCTTCTTCGAGAACTTCAGCCGACTACTGCCACCTGGCGTCTGACGCCGAGGCTCAGAGGCTCACGCGGGGTCGATCACCGCGACGACGTCGCCTTCGGAAATACGGTCTTCCTCCGCCACGCGCATCTCGCTGAGAGTTCCAGCGACGGGCGCCACGACGGGGATCTCCATCTTCATCGACTCAAGGATCACCAGCTCGTCGCCCTCGGCGACCGATGCGCCGGCCTGAGCAACGACCTTCCAGACCGTCGCGGTCAGCTCCGCTCGGACCTCCACGATCCCCTCCTCTTGTTCGCAGGACCACGCCAAGATACCCATCCGGCAGCCGTTCGTGCCGAGATGTGCGACAGACCGCGGCTTCGGTACCGTCTGGGTCGATGTTCATCGTCCCTCTCGCACTCGTCGCGGGCGCGGCGCTCGGAATCTTGACGGGTGGCTCCGTCACCCATGCGAAGGCGGTCCGCGTCGCGTACTGGCAGGTGGGTATCGGTGCGATCGCGCTCGCAGGGCTCGTCGGCAGCGGGCTCGACCTCCCACGCGGCGCGGTCTGGCTCGCAGCGTCGCTCTTCGCCGTCGGGGCGATGTGCATGCTCAACCTCCACCTCACCGGGGCGGGGGTCGTGCTGTTCGGAGTCGCCCTCAGCCTTCTTCCCCTCGTCCTCAACGGCCACATCGCTGTCGACCCGGACGCGATCGTCGCGGCGGGCGTGGTGTCGGCGGAGGACATCGCGCTCGTCGATCTCGGCGCAGGCCGCGAACTTCAGGGCGCCAACACGCTCGTCCCGGTTCTCGGCGCGGTGATCCCGGTGGACGTCGTCGACGAGGTGATGACCTTCGGGGATCTCGTGGTGATGGCCGGCCTTCTCAACTTGGGCTTCCGCATCTTCCGCCCCCCGGGGTACAAGGTCGAGCGGCGGAGCCTCCTCGAAGACCCGGCACGGCACTACATCGATCTCGCGTCCGCCGGCACCGCGCCGCCGACCGAGATCCCCCAGCGGCCGATCGCGACGATCTCCGGCGAAGCCGACCACCCCGCCGGGCCGCAGCGATGACCGCGCCGCCGGAGGACGATCCCGTCCTGAGACAGCGGGCGCGCATGGCGCGACTCGCACAGCGGGGACAGCGCCTCGGATACCTCCTCTTCCTGGTCGCGATGGTGGTGTTCACCGTCGGGCTGATCGCCGGCTTCGACGGAGGTGTGGCACCTGCCATCGTGGGCTGCCTCGTCGCGGGGTCGGTGATCCTGGCCCCCACCATCATCCTCGGATACGCGGTGAAAGCCGCCGATCGCGAGGATCGCGGGTTACCGCACGGTCACTAAGCCCGAATCGGGCTGTTCCGGCGGGCCCGAATCTGAGAAACTGACCGACACCGCACTGGTGCGGTGCGCGAACACTCCCAACCCATCACCTGGACACCCCTCGATGCCCAGTCGTCTCCCTGCCGCCGAACGGCGCAAACAGCTCCTCGACGTCGCCATGACGGTCTTTTCCGACCACGGCTTCCACGGCGCGTCCATGAACGACGTGGCAACGGCCGCCGGCGTCACGAAGCCGGTGCTGTACCAGCACTTCCCCTCCAAACGCGAGCTCTACCTCGAGCTCGTCGAGGGCGTCAGCAGCCAGCTCGCCGAAACCGTCACCACCGCAGCCCGGACCGAGTCCGATGCGCTCAACCAGGCGCAGGCCGCCCTCACCGCCTACTTCCGCTTCGTCGAGGAGAACCAGCGGGAGTTCCGGCTGCTCTTCGGCCGGGGCGCCCCGCGCGAAGAGGAGTTCGCCAGCGGGAGCCGCGTGGTGGAGAACCGCATGGCCGCGACCATCGTCGACCTCCTCGACGAGCGCATCGACCCCGAGACCCGGCAGGTGTTCGCTCAGGCGATCGTCGGCATGTCCGAGGGGGTCAGCCGTCACTGGGTCGCACAGGATTCACGCCCCAGCGCGGATTCGATGGCCAAACAGCTCGCCCAGCTTCTCGTGGGCGGCCTGGCCGGCCTCCACGACTGACGCACCCTCGGCGAGCGATCAGAGGACGTCTTCGGGCGACACCTCGGTGCGGTTCCTCCCGCGACGCTTGGCTCGATACAGATAGCCGTCGGCCTTCTGAATGAGGCGATTGGCTTCCTGGATGGTCTCCACGTCAGTGGCGCATGCTCCGCCGACGGACACGGTCACCCCGACCACGTGTTCCGACACCTCGATTGACAGCTGCTCGACGCCGGTTCGCAGGCGTTCGCCGGCGGCCTCCAGGTCCTCGACGGTGCACCACGGTGCGACGAGAACGAACTCCTCCCCGCCGTAGCGGGCGAGCAGCTCGCCGCGGCGACACCCCGACGACAACGAGGCAGCGATCAGGCGAAGCACGTCGTCGCCGGCCTGATGGCCGTACTCGTCGTTGAGCAGCTTGAAGCGATCGATGTCGATGAGCAGAACGCCCAGGGCGGTGCTGGGGGTCGAGCGGCGGCGCAGCTCCAGTTCGCGCTGGAGGAACTCGTCGAACGCGGTGCGGTTGGGCAGGCGGGTGAGAGGGTCCTCCCGAACGCGAGCCTGGAGTTGCCTGACCTCACGGGAAAAGCTGCGGGATCGCTGTGCCTCCGCGTCGAGGTCCTGTGCGAGTTCAACGGATGCGACGACAAGCTTGCTGCGTGACTCGCCGAGCAGCGCTGCGACATCGGTCGTCTCACCGGCGCTGAGTTCGAAGAGATCGAAGAGATCAGCCAGATCGTCCTCCACCCCTTCGAGGAGATCCTCCGCGGATGAGCTGGCACCCAGCAGGCGGCGTGCATCCGTGTCGAGCGATTGGAGAGCCTGCGTTTCCGACGCGTCCGCCAGCACGATGTCAGCGGTCGCAGCGGCGCGGACGACATCGGACAACCGGATGCCTTCTCCGGCCGGTGTGCGAGCACCCTCGATCTCGTCCACCGCCTCGCTGAAGAGCTCGGGGAGCTCCCACGCACGCAGCAACGCCGCCCCGATCTCGAGGTTGGAGAATCCAAGGTGGCTGCGTTCGAGGGCGGTGGGCGGCCAGCCGTCACCCATCGCGACAACCTCGCTGTAGAGACCCGGGGCGCGCTCGGCCAGGACCAGCCGTCCGAGGTGAGAGAACAGCCCGACGACGAAGGCCTCCTCGGCCTGCTGCGGCAACGACCGGCGGGCGACCCGGCGCGACGCCGCAGCGACGGTGAGAGAGCGCCTCCAGAAGTCCTCGATGTCGAGGCCGGCGAAACGGCCGCTCTTCGGCATGTCCCTCACGAGCGAGAACCCGAGCGCGATCACCCAGAGACTCCGCATGCCGAGCCGCGAGGCCGCATCCGCCACTGTTAGAACATCTGTCCGTCGGCGATACGCCGCGGAGTTGGCCACCCGGATGACCTTGGAGCTCATCGCAGGATCGTGGGTGAGCACTTCGGCCAGCTGGTCGATGCCGGTGTCCTCGGCACGGCTGAGGCGGAGGATCTCCATCGCGACCGCGGGAGGGGACGGCAGATCGTCGAGCAAGCCGAGATTGGTGATGTCGAGCCTCGGTCGCGTGCTCTGCATGCGGTGCACCCCGTGTGCTGTGTAACTCCGCAACTCCATCGACCATCTCGGGGCGTTTCGTGAGGGTTGAACCCATCGGTGAGGCGATCCTCAATTCTGGCCGTCGCCTCCCCAGCGGAATCTGGGATCATCGGGCTCATGGCTGACGGCGCGCTGTCCGGGGTCCGGGTCATCGACCTGACGACGGTTCTCATGGGACCGATGGCGACACGCATGCTCGGCGACCACGGCGCCGACGTGATTCGGGTGGAGAGCCTCGCGGGGGACTCCACGCGAAACGGCCTGCCCGCTCGCTCGGCCGGGATGTCGGGCTTCAGCCTCAACCTGCAGCGAAACAAGCGGTCGCTCTCGGTGGACCTCAAGGACCCGGACGGTCGTGACGTGATGGAGCGGCTGATCGCGAGCGCAGACGTCCTCGTCACCAACATGCGCGCCGCGGCCCTCGAGCGGCTCGGGCTCGATGCCGCGACCCTCCGCGCGCGGCACCCCGACCTGATCCACTGCGTGGCCAACGGATTCGGGAGCGCCGGTCCGTACAAGGACCGGGCCGCATACGACGACGCCATCCAGGCCGCGTCCGGGGTGGCGGGCCTGATCGAGTCAGCGCGCGGGCGCCCGGACTACGTACCCATCGTCATCGCAGACAAGATCACGGCCCTGTACATCGTGCAGGCCGTCATGGCCGCGGTCCTCCACCGCGAACGCACGGGCGAGGCGCAGTCCATCGAGGTCCCGATGTTCGAGACCATGGTGTCTTTCAACCTGGTCGAGCACATGCGTGGCGCAGCGTTCGAGCCACCCCTCGGGCCCTTCGGCTACGCGCGGTTGATGAGCGAGTTCAGGCGCCCCGTCGAGACCGCGGACGGGTTCATGTGCCTGCTTCCCTATACCGACGCCAACTGGCTCGCCTTCTTCGAGTTCACCGGACGAACCGACCTGCTGGACGATCCTCGTTTCGCCACGCACAACGATCGGATCCGGAACATCGACGACCTCTACGAGATCATGGGCGTGATCGCCGGAGATCGG
>CAYUBX010000298.1:0-4949 GCA_964443165.1 uncultured Acidimicrobiales bacterium | reverse complement strand
GCGCCCGTGCCGCTCGACAACGGGAGCTACTTCGACCTCACCACCGCGGACGTCGCATCGGACATCCGCCGACGCACCCTCACCACCCTCGAGGCCATGGGCATTCCGGTCGAGTATTCGTTCCACGAGGACGCACCGAGCCAGCACGAGATCGATCTGCGGTACATGGATGCGCTCACGATGGCCGACAACGTGATGACTTTCCGGCTGATCGTCCGCGAGATCGCCCTCGAGCACGGCACGCACGCGACCTTCATGCCGAAGCCGCTGACAGGAGTGCAGGGCTCGGGCATGCACACACATCTGTCGCTGTTCCGCGACGGCGAGAACTCCTTCCACGACGCGAACTCGCCGGATGGGTTGAGCGACGTGGCACGCGGGTTCATCGCCGGCCTGCTGCATCACGCACGCGAGATCACGGCGGTCACCAACCAGCTCGTCAACAGCTACAAGCGCCTGATCACCGGCTACGAGGCGCCGGTGTCCGTGTCCTGGGCCCGCAGCAACCGGGCGGCCTTGATCCGGGTCCCGACGACCCGAACGTCGGGGTCGGAATCGGCGCGGATCGAGTACCGCGCACCGGACCCCGCCTGCAACCCGTACCTGGCGTTCGCCGTGATCCTCGCCGCCGGCATGCGCGGCATCGAGCGGGACTACGAGCTGCCGCTCGAGACACCGCCCTCGATGACCGGCTACACCGAGCACGGCGGGCCGCTTCGCCAGGACGAGCTGCCGCAGTCCCTCGCCGAGGCGCTCGACGAGATGGAGAAGAGCGAACTCGTCGCCGAGACCCTCGGTGATCACCTCTTCCGCTGGTTCCTGCGCAACAAACGTCGGGAGTGGGCCGACTACAAGGCGCAGGTCACCCCGTTCGAACTCGACCGCTACTACTCGAGCCTCTGACGTCATGGTCGCGCTCGCCGTCTTCCCGCCCATCCCGAGCCCCGAGCTCGCCCAGCTACTGGACCTCGGCGGCTACGTGTGGAAGCCGGTCGGCTCGGAGGCCGACGTCGACACCCACGAACCAGACGACGGGTGGGGCGGAGCGATCGTCCAGATGGGCGACGACCCCGAGGCGGCGTGGACCGTCATCCGGGCGTTTCGCCGACGCGACAACCCCGTGTCGCCCCTGATCGTTGTGCTGCGGGGGATTCACCTCGCCGAACTCGATCTTCGCGACGACCTGTTCGACGACTTCTGCCTCGACCCGTTCCACCCACGCGAACTCGAAGCGCGCATCCGCCACATGCTCGCCGGCCTCGGCGACACGGCGGACGGCGAGCTGATCACCTACGGCAATCTGGTGCTCAACCCCGAGACCTACGAGGCCGCCGTCGCCGACCAGGCGCTCGACCTCACCTACATGGAGTACGAGCTGCTGCGGTTCATGGCGGCCAACCCGGGGAAGGTCTTCACCCGCGAGGTTCTGCTCAACCGGGTGTGGGGCTACGAGTACTACGGCGGGGCGCGCACGGTGGATGTTCACGTTCGCCGGCTCCGCGCCAAGCTCGGCGAGGAGAACGCCAACCTGATTCAGACCGTCCGCAGCGTCGGGTACCGATTCGGTCAGTCCCGCTGGCAGTAGCCGTGCAGTTGAGTCACTTTGGTGTCAGACACCGAAGTGACTCAACTCGCCCTGATCAGATGATCAGATGATCAGGCGATCAGACGTTGGTCTCGATGAGGCTGCTGCCGTCGTGGCGCGCCTCGGCATCCTGCTTCAGCAGCGTGCCGAGCAGCGCGGCGACCGCGCTCAGGCTGATGGTGATCATGAAGGGAGCAAGCAGCAAGATCGCTGCCATGACGATGCCTCCGGCCATGCCGGGGAGCATACATATCCCCGCTGCGCTGAGCCCGTTCCCCCGCTGCGCTGAGCCCGTTCCCCCGCTGCGCTGAGCCCGTTCCGGCCACGGAGGCCGAGCCGCGCACTCCACATGCCTCTACGCCCTCCGGCGGGATCGCCGGGCGTGCCGCGGCAATCCGACGCCAAAGGCGGCGGCTAGAGCGACACGGACCCAGAGTTGTCGCTCAGGCGGTCGATGGCGATGAACACCGCGAGGCGGCGCTGTGCGGCCATCACCCGGTCGTACTCGTCCCAGTCGTCGTGGGTCCCGCCTGCAGACCTGAACACCTGCCGCAGGAGTTCGGGCAGGTCCGCCATGTCGAATCCCTCGGCGGGATCGTCGAGCCCGATCAGGCTGGCGGTGCCGTGGACGGACATCCAATCCCAGCTGTGACGGAAGGTGATCGCGACGCGCGGGTCGCGGCGCATCATTCGAATCTTGGCCGCGTTGGCTCGCACGACCAGCGCGACGCTCAGCGCACCGGTCACGGGATGATCCATCACACCGGCGTTGACAACCGACGTGTGGGGCGAGCCGTCCTTGCGCAGGCAGGCGATGGTGCAGAGCCCGTTCTCCGCGCCAACGAGGCGGCGCAGCTTCTCGATGCCCTGGTCGGCCATCAGTCGCCTCCGAGGTGGGCGAAGCCCTCGATCTCGACCAGTCCTCCGAGAGGCAGCGCCTTCACGGCGATCGCAGAGCGAGCGGGGCGGTGGTCGCCGAAGACGTCGGCGTAGACAGCGTTGACCGCGGCGAAGTTCTCGATGTCGGTCATGAACACCGTGCACTTCACGATGTCGGCGAGCGACGCCCCGTTGTCGGCGAGCACCCCCTTCATGTTCTCGAGCGCCTGCCGGGTCTGGGCTTCGACGCCGTCGACCAGGGCTCCGTCGAGCAGGCCGAGCTGGCCGGACACGAACAGCAGGTCACCGGCGCGTGACGATGCAGAATAATGGGCAACGGGCTTGGACACGTGACACCTCCAGGCCGGACGCTACCCCGTCGAGGCCGCCGGAAGGTCCGTGGGAGTACCGAGATGGAGCCACCCCGCTGCAGCCACCGCCGTGAAGACCGCATCGCCGATCGGACGGGGTTCGCCCGACCCGCCAATCGACACCTCGATAACAGGTGTGTCGGACGATCGCAGCACGCCGAACGACCGAATCGTGAGGTCGTGGACCTGGCCGGCGTCGTCCACGACGAGGGATTCAGAGGTGAGCCAGCTCCACGCCATGTGGGCCGCGCCGATGGCGTAGCTGCGCAGAACCACCTCGTCGAGCGGGTCGCCACCGTCGACCTCGACGAAGATGGCACCGTCGTGGATCGCCGCCCGAGCGCGCCCACCGGACTGCGACGAGACCCAGCCGGCCTCACCGGCCAGCGCGGCGCGAACCATGTGCGCCTCAGCCCACACAGCGGCCCGGAGATCGAGAGACGTCGGCGGGCCGGGAACGAGGACCTCCTCCACGTCGATGTCGGGGAGAACCTCGCGCACGACGGCCGTTGCACCGTCGGCTGCGACCCGAGCGATTCCTCTTCCGTCGTGGCGGAGCCCGATGGCCACGGGTGGTCTCTTCGGCCCGAAGTTGACGGTGTCTTCGCGACTCCAGATCACTCGCACCGGTCGCCCGTGTTCGTCGGCGAGGCGCTGCGCCACGTCGCCGGCGTCGCTCGCGATCTTGCCGCCGAACGCGCCTCCGTTGGCCAGCGGATCAGCCGGCTGGCCACTGGGGGCACACCACGACGCGTCCGTCTCGAGGTAGGCCGGTTCGGTCCACGAGGTCCTCAGCGCGGCCGCCCACTCCCCGGGGGGGAGTTGAAGTGGTGGTGCGGCGTCCAGAGTCGTCCGCCTTCCCTGCACCTTTCCCGCTCGACGACGAGCGTCCTCCAGCGTGTCGCCGACCACCCACGTGCCGGCGGCAAAGACCGCGACGAGCGCATCCGCCGGCGCAGTGTCGTCGGCGAACAGCGCATCGCCCAGGACGACGCCGCGACCGACCCGCTGGAGCCCGCCTGTCTCCAGCGACGCTCGACGCGACGCGGCGTCAAGATCTCGCGGACGAGACGAGGGTGAGCTCACCGCGACCTCCGCCGCCTCGCGAATCGTCTGCCACCCCGTACACCGGCACAGGTGAGCGGCGAGCGCCGTGTCGATCACGTCTCGATCCGTCAGGTCAGCGCCCCGCCGCTCGTGGCCGACGAGCCGGCAGACGATCCCGGGTGTACAGAAGCCGCACTGGCTGGCGCCGGTCTCGACGAATGCGACCGCCCAGCGTTCGGCTTCTGCCCGCTCCAGACCGGCGGCCGTCACCACCTGCCGCCCACGGACGCGGCGAACCGGCGTCACACAACTGACCCGCGGTGCGCCGTCGACCAGCACAGTGCAGCAGCCGCACTGACCCTGCGGGCTGCATCCGTCCTTCACGCATCGGATGCCCAGGTGGTCGCGCAGCGCGCCGAGGAGCGTCCCGCCGTCGTCCGACACCTCCACCTCAGCCCCGTCGACGCTGAACTGAATTGTCCCGTTGATGACACGACTCCCGATACCGAGGTGCTAGAGGGTACGTTCCCGGCGTGGCCTCCCCCAGCTCCGGACCGATCCTCTCTCGTCGACGCTTCTTCAGCCTCACCGGAGCAGGGCTGGGTGGGCTCGCGCTCGCCGGGTGTGGAGGTGGAACCGAGGAAGAGAGGGCGGCCTCGAAGTTCTTCTCCGATCAGACCATCATCGCCGATGGTCGCCCCCAGCGGACGGTGTGGAGCCTGACCGACGACGAGGGCAACCTCGGCGACCTGGCCCCCCACTCGATCGAGTACCTGGTGCTCGACCCGGCGGGCACCGAGATCGCAGCCGGCCTGGCTACCAAGCACATCGACGGCGTCGCGCAGCCCTACTACCGCGTCGACGTGGCCTTCGGCGAAGTGGGCGTGCACGATGTTGGGATGAGACCCGGTCAGGATCCACGCCCGGGCCTCGCGCAGGAACCGCTCCACGAGGGCGAGGTCCGTCGCGAAGCGCCGCTGGAAGGTCTTGGCGGCGAAGACGTGGGGGCCGTCGTCGAGGATATAGACGATGCCCATCCCGCTCACGCCGCGCCCGCCGCGAACCTC
>CAYUBX010000297.1:0-4953 GCA_964443165.1 uncultured Acidimicrobiales bacterium | reverse complement strand
ACCTCGCTCTCCCGGCAGCCTCACAGCACCTGCTGTCCGGACGGATCGACTGCACGACCGTGTGGTGGGACACCGGCCACTCGCCCTTCCTCAACCGCCCCGACCTCGTGGGCTCGCTGCTCGTCGGGCTCAGCGTGGGCTGAGACGGCCCCGCGCCACTAGCGTCCCGGGGCAACTCGACATTGGGAGGGACCGATGGACACACAGCTGACCTATCTGGCCTGGAGCGCCTTGTTGTGCATCGTTCTGTGGCTGCCATACGTGGTCGAGCGGGTGATGAACCAGGGGCTCACCAGCGCGCTCGGCTACCCGGAAAACCCACCGGAGCCAGCTGCATGGGCCCAGCGATCGCACCGCGCTCACCTCAACATGGTGGAGAACT
Source organism: uncultured Acidimicrobiales bacterium (assembly GCA_964443165.1). Classification (GTDB taxonomy): domain Bacteria; phylum Actinomycetota; class Acidimicrobiia; order Acidimicrobiales; family Poriferisodalaceae; genus JAYPWI01. Next base: position 4,571 of record CAYUBX010000297.1, on the reverse strand, counting down.
TGCCAGCGTTCGCGGCGCTCGTGCTGATCGCCTACGTCACCGGCGTCGACGCGGCGGCCGGGGCGGCGATGTTCTTCTACGCACGTCTGGCCCACGCGGTCGTGTACATCGCTGGGATCCCGTACCTGCGCACGCTCGCGTTCGTCGTGAGCTGGATCGGGATGCTGATCATCTTCTTCCAGGTCCTGTAGCGGTCACCCCGAACCGCCGCACCCCACGGTGTGCACTCGCCCTCGGAGGCCGGGCGACGAGTGTCGTGGCGTCCGCTCAGGTGGGGCATCAGGTCGCGTGCCCTCGGACATCGGGTGATCAACGAACCGGTGCGAAAGCGGTGAGCGGACAAGTCGCCGCCTTGTCGCCGACGCGGTCGGCCCGCAATCGGCCCGGTGGGGTGAGGTAGAACGAGCGGGTGAGCTTTGCCCTACGACCCCGGACCGAACGTGGCGAGGCTGCGGTGGCCGCGGCGGAGTCTCTGGTCGAGGGATTCGCCGCTCGAGCGGCAGCGGCCGATGCCGCGAACGAGGTCGACCGTCACAACTTCGGCGAACTGGTGCGGACGGGTGTCGCCGCAGCGTTCGTGCCAGAAGAACTCGGCGGCCTGGGCCTTGAGTCACTCCACGACTGGGTCCTCACGATTGCGACCTTGGCCCGGGGGGATGCATCGACAGCCATCTCGGTGAACATGCATCTCGGAATGAGCAGAGGCCTGGTGCTCGGCTATCGCGAGGCTCAGCAGGGCTCGCCCGATGCGGCGGAGGTGCTGGCCGTACCGCTGCGGGGCATCGTCAGCGGCGACATGGTGATCTGCGCGACGGCGACCGAGCCCGGCACCGACAACCTTCACCCGATGACCGAGGCTGTACGCGACGACGAGGGCTGGCGAATCGATGGGCGCAAGATCTTCGTCACCCTGTCGCCCATTGCGACGCATCTCGCGATGAACCTGCGCGTCCGCGGCGACGAGGGCGACCAGCTCGCGATGGTGATGCTACCGATGAGCACGCCCGGCCTCATTCCCGGCGAGGACTGGGATGCCCTCGGAATGCGGAGTTCGGGAAGCCAGTCGGTTCGGTTCGACGGAGCGAGGGTCGGCCCATCCGACGTGCGGCCGATCGGCCCGTGGGGTGAGTGGAGCGTTCCGATGCTGCAGAACCGCACCGTCACCAACCTGCCCCTCGTCGGAGCGTTCCTCGGCATCGCGGAAGCAGCTCACGATGTGGCGATCGACCACCTGGCGACGTCGACTCGTGTCGGGCGGTCCGCAGCGGGTTCGTCGGGCGTCCAGCACGTGGTCGCCGAGATGACCCTCGAGCTGGCCAGGTGCCGGGCAACTCTGAGCGCAGCGGCGGTGGAGCTCGACGAGTACTTCGCTCGACACGTTCAGGGTGGGGCGACGATGCAGGACGCCCACCACCTCATGGCCGACTATCAAGCGGCCAAGTGGACGGTCAACCGCGGCGCGATCGAGGTGGTGAGCAAGGCCATGGACCTGCTCGGGGGCGGCGGATACACCAACTCGCACGTGCTGGCCCGGCTGTACCGCGACGTTCGGGCGGGGCCGTTCATGCAGCCGTTCAGCCCCACGGAGCTGCGCGAATACGTGGGACAGGTTGCGCTCAGCCGGTACCCCGCTGCTTGAGGCGCGCGACCAACGCATCGGACATCGCGACGCGACCGACCGGACGATCGCGTCGTTCTGGGCTCATTCCGGGTGAGTGCTCGACGAGTTCGACGCCGGGACGAGGTTGGTGATCGCCCGCCGGCGAGGCGACAGCGATCAGTGGTCGAAGGTGATCACGGTGCGCGCACCGCGGCCTTGTCTCATGTCCTCGACGGCCGCCGGGAGATCCGCGAGCGTCGTGGTCCGCCCGACGAGCTCACCCAGACGCAGCCGCCCCCGGCGGTGAAGGTCGAGGTAGCGGGGGATGTCCTCCCGGAAACGGTTGGAGCCCATGCGGCAGGTCTGCACCCTGCATTCGGGGCGGATGGCGTCTGCGGGAATCTCGTAGACGGTTCCGTCCGGGGGGTTGCCCACGATCGTGCAGGTGCCGCGCACGCCGAGCGAACGGCATGCATCGCGCACGAGGTCGACGTTGCCGACCGCCTCGAAGGAGTGGGTGACGCCTCGACCGCCGGTGGCCGCGCGCACCGCCTCGGCGGTGTCGTCGACGTCTGAGGTGTTCACGGTGGCGGTCGCACCAGCGGTCATCGCCTGCTCCAACCGCTCGGTGACCCGATCCACCGCGATGATCGGTTCGGCTCCGACGAGGGCGGCCGCCTGGATGATCGAAAGGCCCACGCCACCACACCCGAACACCGCCACGGGGTCGCCGGCATCAACCTCAGTGGTGCGCATCACCGCGCCAACACCGGTGAGCACACCACAGCCCACGAGGCAGGCGATCTCGAAGTCGACGTCCTCGTCGATCTTCACCAACGCGTTCTGGTGCAGGAGCATGTACTCGGCGAAGGCTCCGATCCCCACCATGGCGCGAGCGTTCTGGTCACGGAGTCGATGCCGGGTCGGCTCGCCGCGGGGACGATTGGCCGGGTTGTTGGTGCAGACGTTGGGGTGTCCGGCGAGGCATTGGTGGCAGCCTCCGCAGAACACCGACAAGCAGGCGACGACATGGTCGCCGGGGGAGAAATCAGTGATGCCGTCTCCCACCTTCTCGACGACGCCGGCGCCCTCGTGGCCGAGCACGAGCGGCCCTCGCCCGACGAAGAGGGTTCGGTCGATCACGTGCAGATCGCTGTGGCACAGGCCGGTGGCCATCGTCCGAACAAGCACCTCACCAGGACGAGGATCGTCATCGATGCTGATCGTCTGGATCGTCAGCGGATCATCAACGGTGAAGACCGCTGCCTCGATGTCCATGGCACCCCCTGGTTCGGATCGCGTCGATCACCCTAGGTCGGGTGGGCGCGGCCGGTCCCGAGGGAGAGGGGCGTGTCCGACTTCGTGAACCGGAGGTTGAGCTTGAGGGTGCCGAGCATGATGCCGGGCTGGTGGAGCCAATCGTTGTCGTCGCCGTAGCTGATGGTGTCGAGTCGGTCGAGCAGCACGCCCCACGCGATCTGCTGCTCCACCCGGGAGAGATTGGCGCCAGGGCACACCCGCGGACCGGCGGAGAACGTGAGATGGCGGGTGATCGCCTCGCGGTCGAGATCGAGGTCGAACGGGCAGTCGAACGCATCCTCGTCCACGTTGGCTGCCGCGAAGCGCAGGTGGAGGAGCGACCCCGCTGGGACGTCGACCCCGTGGAACACCTCGTCCTGGGAGGTCATGCGCGTGGAGAGCCCATGGGTGGGTGAGCGCATCCTCATCGCCTCCTCGACGAAGTTGCGCAACTTTGATCGGTCGGTGCGGAGCTCCTCGAAGGTGCCCGGGCGTTCACAGAGGAGCTGGGCCTGCTCCTCCAGTGCGTACTGAGTGGTTTCGAGGCCGCCGATGATCATGGCGTGCACGATGCCGGCGATCTCGATGTCGGTGAGCTTGCGGTCGAGCGCCTCGTAGTGGACGTCGCAGAGGAAGCTGACCATGTCGTCCTGTGGGTCGAGTCGCTTCGCCCGGACGTGGTCGTAGATGTAGTCCTGAAAGCCGTCGAGGCGAGCGAGCATGTCCTCGGTCTGCTCGGACGTGAGCTCATGGTGGAGCCCACTGCCGTACACGTAGGGCGTCACGACCGCGTCGCCCCACGCGGCGAGCCGAGGAATGTCGTCGAGGGGAAACCCGAGGATGCTCGCCATGACGTGCTGGGGGAGCGGGCGGGCAAACCCACGGACGAACTCGACGTCTCCGTCATCGATCCATCGGTCGAGCAGGTGGTTGGCGTGGCGGGTGATCATCTCGCGGTGGCCAAGGGCGCCCGGCCCGACCCACGGGTCGGTGAGCTCGCGCCTGTGGCGGGTGTACAGCTCCTGCGTCGGTCGCAGCGACACCATCGAGGCCGTCATGAGGTTCCGTGCCCGCTCGAAGGCGGCTTCGGGTGACAGGCCATCGGAGACCAGGCGAGCAACCCCGCTCTGGGTCATGCTGATGAAGCGGTCGGGATCCTTCACCACCCGCGAGATGTCCTCGTGTTTGGTGAGGACGAAGGCGTCCGTGCCCGCAGTGAAGCCGCCGCCTTCGATTCGGAGCACCGGCGCGTCGCGGTGCAGGATTTCGTACGCCTCGTACCAGTGTTCCTGCGCTCCGTCACCGAAGAGGTCGACGTCATCGAGGTGCACCGGGCAGTCCATCGCGCTCAGCTCGTGGTTGACGTGCTTGGGGAACGCCATGGTCACTCCTCGAGGGTCGGGCCCCGGCCGCGCACCCTCGTCTGACGCATCATCCGCCGATGGCGGTTGGCGTCGTAGCCGGTGCCTCGGTGCAGCACGCAGCGGTTGTCCCAGATCACCGTGTCACCGGGGCTCCACCGCTGGGTGAAGCGGCTGTCCTCTGTCGTGGCGAACTCGTTGAGCTCGTCGATCAGCCTCCGACTGTCCACGCCGCTCCACCCGAGGATCGAGCGGGCGTGCGACCCGACGTAGTAGTTGCGCTTGCCGTTGCGCGGGTTGGTTCGCACGAG
>CAYUBX010000296.1:0-4955 GCA_964443165.1 uncultured Acidimicrobiales bacterium | reverse complement strand
GCCCGGTTGTTGGCCAAATCGCGAGCGAGCTCGATCCGACGGCCGGCGTCGAGCCCGAGGTCGCGGGCGAGCGCCCACGCATCGCCGTTGTCCCAGGGCCGATGCCGAGCCTCGAACGCCGCATCGTCATTGCGGCGGCCGGCGCCACGCCGACGGCCACAAAGGCCGACGGTGAGCGCGGCGTGCCAGGTGGACTTCGCCGACTCGTTGGGTCCATGGACGACGTTGAGTCCCGGCGCGAGCTCGAGCGTCTGGTCTCGCAGGGCGCCAAAGGCCGCAACCCGAAGTCGCTGCAACCACATGTCAGGCCACCTCGAGATCGTCGCGGCCGTCCAGGGCTCGCAGCCCCGTCAACAGAACCCGCTGCTGTTCGCTCTGCTCGAGGCCGGCCGCCAGAACGTCGCGGACAAACTGCCCGCGCACTGTCGGTTCGAGAGCGACCGCGTCGAGGTCGTATCCGGGCCGAAGATCCCCGACGCGGACCTGGAGGTCGACGAGCGACCCAGTCCGGGCGGCGAGAACCTCTGGCTCGACCACCAGGCCGGGGTCGATCTCGCCCTCGAGCGTGAGCCGGGCAACACCACGGAGCCCAGCCACCGCCTCGTCGACCAGATGCTCGAGACGTCCGCTGTCGCCGACGTCGTCGAGCCGCAGGGTCAACTCATGGGCGTCGAGGGTGCTCACCCGATGGCGACGGCGATCGACCAGACCCTCGGCGCCGAACTCGAGGACCACCGCCCCTCCGTCCTGACGGCCACCGAACGCCAGAGGAACCGGGCACCCGGGGTACGTGTGCCACTCGCCGTCGACCGGCGTGTGGTGGTGGCCGACGATCGCGTGAGCGAGTCCGCTGGCCTGGATCTGAGCGGACCGGAACGGCGCGTGCTGGATTTTGTCCGGCTCGGTCTCCCGCGCCCAGCCCCCCAGCTCGGATCCGTGGAAGAGACCGATGTGGAGCGCCTCGCCCTCGACCGCGAAGCCGTCGACGAACCCCGAGGTTCCCGATGGTGCGAGGTGAGCGGCACCCCAGATGCGGACGCCCTCGGTGAGGTCGAAGGGCCGGAGGTGTTCGGTGGTGAAGAGGTGCACGTTGGGCGACCAGTCGGTCCCGGCGTAGATGCTGGACGGCCCGAACCAGTCGTGGTTGCCGGGAGCCAACAGCACCGCCAGCGGAGCCAGCTCACCGAAGACCCGCGACAGAAGCGTCGCCGTGTCCGGCGTGGATCTCTCGTGCTCGAACAGGTCCCCGGCACACAGGAGGGCATCGACGCCCTCGTCCAGGGCGAGGCGCGCGATCTCGGCAAGCGCATCACGAAGATGCGACCGCCGCAGCGCGGCCAGCTTGGCGCCCCCGCGCGCGAAGGGGGCGTCGAGATGGAGGTCGGAGAACGCCATCAACCGCATGACTGCGAAGATACGCAGCAGGTGGGACAGTGGCGTCGATGGGATGCCCTGTCGAGCGCCGGGCGTCAGCCTCCTGCGCCCTCTGCGGAGCCCAGCTCGATCTCCAGAGTTCGCTGCTGACCGTCCGTTCCGACCACCGTGACGGAGACCGATGCGCCGGGCGTGGAGGCCCGGACGGCGTCGACGAGATCGTCGGCGTCATCGATCTGGCGGCCGTCGAACTCGACGATCACCTCGCCGGCGACGAGGCCCGCGCCTTGTGCAGCACCGTCTTCGGTCACCGCGACGATCACCGCCCCGGAGTCGACGCTGTCTGCGACGCCGAGCTCCGTCCGTGCATCGTCGAGCAGGTCGCTCACGCTGCCGATGTTGACCCCGAGCAGCGGTCGGGTCGGGACGACGCCCTGCACCAGCGACTCGATCACCGGTCGAGCGTGATCGATCGAGATGGCGAAGCCGATTCCCTCGGCGTTGCCGGCGATCGCCGTGTTGACCCCGATGACCTCGCCTCGTGCGTTGACGAGCGGTCCACCCGAGTTGCCGGGGTTGATCGCTGCGTCCGTCTGGATGATCCGGGTCAGTTCGGCGCTGTCGGTCACCACACGGCGCTCGAGCGCGGACACGATGCCCGTGGTCACCGTGGGGGTGTCGCCGAGCGCGAGGGCGTTGCCGATCGCGAGCACCTCGTCACCGACCTCCAGGTCGGCGGAGACTCCCAGGCGAGCGGTGGGAAGGCCCTCGGCGTCGACGCTGAGGACCGCGAGGTCGCGAGTGCGGTCTTGCTCGATCATCAGCGCCTCGAGCTCGCGCCCATCGGCGAGGTGAACGACGATCTGATCCGCACCGTCGACGTCGTGTGCGTTGGTGACGATGTTTCCGGCTGGTCTGATGTTGAAGCCCGTCCATGCGCCACCGCCGAGGTTCGAGCGGATCTCGATCGACACGACCGCGGGCTGGATGGCGGCCAGTACCGCCTTGACGTCGAGGCGGCCGGGGTCCAACGCGACGACCTCGGGGGTCACTTCGGCGACGGTGGTGGGGGGCTGAACGGCTGCCGCCGGTTCGGGTGCCTCTGTCACCGTCTCTGTCGACACCGGCTCGGCGGCCACCGGCGCGGGCGCGACCGGATCCTCGTCGAACGCGACGACGATCCCGCCTGCGACGATCGCGCCGACGACCGCGCCGAGAACCACGCCGAAGAAGAAGCGGCCGGCACCCGAACGGGTCGCCGGTTGCGAACGCATAGGAGGAGGGGGCGGGGCCGGCACCGGCTGGGTGGTCGGTTCGGGTCGCGCCGGTGGCGGCTCCAGCGGCTCGAGGGTGACCTCTTCGTTCTCCAACTCGATCTCGTGCACGGCGTCGCTCCTGTGCTCCGCGGGCCCTGACGTCGGCCCGGTGATGGCGTCGTTGGCGGAGGAAACGTCGTCGGCGTCGAGGGAGTTCCCGGCCGCATCCGCGACATCGTCGGGGGAAACGTCAGGCGCGCCGCGCGGCGGCAGCGGTGCGAACGGATCGTCGGTCACGGGGTCACGGTAGCGACGACTGAGGCCACCAACTCGCGAGCACCCACCCGGTCGACGAACACGACGCTGGCCGGGCCGACCCAGCCGACCTCGGCGGGCATCTGATACCCGGGCAGCCCGCCACCGCCCGAGCGAATGTGGCCGGCCAGGTCGATGATGTCGGTCAGGCCGAGATCCTCGTCGAGCACGACGTTCCGCTGCACGGTGTCGAGCAACCCGGGCAGCTTGGTCACGGCGTCGAGCCCCCACGCTGCGTTCATCATCGCCACGAGGAACGAACGCTGCCGCTGCATCCGCCCGAAGTCGGCCGTTCCCTCCGCGACCCACTCGTCGTCGCGGAGCACCTCGGTGTGGCGTGCGCGCACGTACTGCAGCGCAGTCGGTCCATCGAGGCGGACCTGGCCGGCGGGTAGGTCGAGACCCGTCCACGCGTCGCGGATCGGACGGGCCACGGAGATCTCCACGCCCCCGAGCTCGTCCGTCAGCTGGACGAAGCCCATCATGTTCACGCGGATGACGTGATCGATCTCGAGGCCGGTCAGCTCGGCGACATCGCCCGCGAGGGCCGCAGGGCCGAACTGCCCGAACACCCTGTTGATGCGCGACTGACGATGGAGAAGCCACGTGTCGCGAGGGATCGACAGAACTGCAGTCCGACCGGTGTCGCGCCCCACCGTCATCACCATGATGACGTCGGTCAGATCGTCGCGACCCCGCTGGTCGGGGTCGTTGACGCCGATGGCCAAGGCTTGCTCGTGGGTGATGTCGGTGATTCCGGTGGAGAAGACCAGGTACGTCTCGACGTTCTCGCGGCCGGGAACGTCGGGAAGGACGATCGGTTCGGTGGTGGGTGGAGGCGACTCGATCGCGCCGGCCGAACCGTCGCCACTGGCCAACCCCTCGGGCACTGTGTCGACGGGGAGTTGTGATTCATCCACGCCGATGCGCGGGCGCAACGGAAGCACCGCGCCGGCGCTGGAGCCGCCGTCGTTGCTGGGCGCGGCGGGAACCACCTCGCCCCACCCGTCGTCCAGGTCTTCGAACCGCGGCACCGAACTCCAGGCCTGCCACAGCCACACGCCCAAGACCACGGCGACGAACGCGAGCGCCGCAACGCTGCCCACGAGGGCGCGCTGCACCGTTCGACGCCACGGGCGTGACGGTCGAGCGGGAAGGAGGACGTCGGGCTGGCTGGGGCCGAGGCCCGGCTGGGGCCGAGGCGGCGGGCCGTCTGGCATCGAACGCATTGTGGACCCTCCGCGGGCCATCGCGGTGTCGCCCTCGTTCTGCCAGCTTCCAGTGCGACCTCAGTGGCACCACGAGCTGGCAGAAGGGTGGGGCGGGGTAGGGTCCCCGGCCATGAGTGTCGAGAAGGTGACTCCCGTGGTGCCGGTGAGCAACATGGCCGCTGCGGTCGCGGCGTGGTCGGCGGCGCTGGGAACAGAGCCGACGTTCGTCGACGGTGACCGCTGGGCGCAGTTCGACGTGGGCGGCTCGCGCATCGCCCTCGCCGGAACCGACCGGGCGAGCGACGACCCTGGCCTCATGATCAAGGTCGACGATGCCGCCGCGGCTCGCGACTCCTATGCCGCAGCGGGCGCCGACGTCGGCGAGCTCACCGAGGGAGCGCACGAACAGCGCTTCGAACTCGGCGGTCTCGAGGTTCCCGTGACCGTGTACTCCGCCCGCTGAGACGGACGAGGCCGGCTCAGCCGTCGGTCAGCAGTTCGAGGGCGCTCCCGGCGAGGTTCTCGACCTGCTCCTTGAAGACGTCGGTGTCGACGCCTTCCTGGTCGCCCATCGCGCCCTGGAGGTACCGGTTGAGCACACCTTCGACGATCGCGGCGAGCCGCCAGTAAGAGAAGGCGCGGTAGTAGTCCACCTGGCTGACGTCGCGACCGGTCTCGTCCTGGTACCAGCCGAGCACCTCGTCGCGGGTGCTGAAGCCGCCTGCCATGGTGGGCGCGCTCGAGCCCGCAGGAACCTCGTCTGGCGCGACCCAGTTGTTCATCAGGTACCCGACGTCTG
>CAYUBX010000295.1:0-4960 GCA_964443165.1 uncultured Acidimicrobiales bacterium | reverse complement strand
GAACCGCCACCTTCATGATCAACGGCGAACGATGCACCCGCGCCTGCGGGTTCTGTCTGGTCGACACCCGTCACCCCCTACCGCTCGACCCCGATGAGCCCGCTCGGGTGGCCGAAGCGGTGACCCGACTGGGACTTGGCCATGCCGTGGTCACCGCCGTGGCGCGAGATGACCTCGGGGATGGTGGGGCAACGGCCTTCGCGGACACGATTCGAGCCATTGCGACACGGGCGCCGTCGACCACGGTCGAGGTGCTGATCCCCGATTTCGGAGGTGACGCCGACGACCTCGGAGTGGTGCTCGACGCAGGGCCCGACGTGCTCAACCACAACATCGAAACAGTGGCCCGACTCCAGCGGGCGGTGCGCCCCTCGGCCGGCTACGCCCGAAGCCTCACTGTTCTGGTACGAAGCGCTGATCGAGGCGTCCGAACCAAGTCGGGGATCGTCGTCGGCATGGGCGAGACGGACGGCGAGGTGGACGCGACGCTCGTCGATCTCGCCGCCGTGGGGTGCTCGATCGTCACCATCGGGCAGTACCTGAGGCCCACTAGCCATCACGTTCCGGTGGGTCGATGGGTGGAGCCCGCCACCTTCGCTCGGTGGGCTCAGCTGGGGCGGGATCTTGGCATCGCCCACGTGGAGTCCAGCCCGCTCACCCGATCGAGCTATCACGCGGAGCGGGCGGCCGCTCGAGCGCAGCTATAACGGCTACATAGAGTGGTGATTGCGGGCCATTCTTCCCACTTTGTGTGAGATCGTCATTCGACTAGGGTTTCTCCGTCCGGAGTGGTGGAGGTATCCGCAGATGAGGAAGCGAACTGGCCGGGGCCGGGTCTTGTCCGCGCTGGTCGCCACGACAGTCGCATTCGGCTCCGTCGCGGTGGTCTCGAGCCCTGCCGCCGCGGCGGGAACGGTCACCATCACCGACCACACTGACATCACCGAGGGCGTGGCCACCGTCTTCAACGTCAACCGGACCGATCCAACCAACGGCGAGACAATCGAATACACGATCGGCGGGGACAACCCCGCCGATGTCGCGGTAACAGCAGAAGGCGATGGCGCGATCGACGGTGTGTTGACCTTCGCGCCGGGTCAGTCTGATCAGACGCTGACCATCACCGCCATCGACGACCTCGACGGTGAGACGGGGGAGTCGTTCTCCATCACCCTCAGCAACTCGAGCGACGGAAGCTCCCTCCCGGGCGCGGAGACCGCCAACATCCTCGACGACGGCGACGCAGGCACCCTGAGCTTCTCCGCGGCATCGCAGTCGACCACCGAGACCGATTCCCCGACCAACCTGATCGCGACGGTGACCCGTACGGGCGGTACCGAAGGCCAGGTCCAGGTCACAGTGTCAGAGGCCAGCGCCGATCTCGAGATCTCTGGCGGGTCGTCCACGATCCTCACGTTCCAGCCCGGCGATGCACAGGAGAACGCGAGCATCACCGTGGTGGGTGACAACGTCATCGAAGCCCTCGAATCCCCCACGGTGGTCCTCAGCGCTCCGACCAACGGCGGGGTCCTCGGTGCCACGACGGTGCACCAGGTCGACATCACGGACGACGACGGTCTGGTGACGTTCGGGACCCTCAGCTCCACTGCCACCGAAGACGATGGCAGCGGCTCGCCCAACACGGTGAACGTCACCATCAGCCGAGCCGGGACCGGTGAGTCCACCACGGTGACGATTGGGTCCTCGTCCACCGGCGACGTCCTCGGCGACACCATCATCATCGGAGCGGGTGCGCTCAGCGGCGACGCCACCATCACGATCGTCGGGGATGATGTCGCCGAGGCCTTCGAGTCGATCACGCTGTCCATCGATTCGGTCGACGGCAACGCCACGACCAACGAGAGCACCTCCGCCGTCAACGTCACCGACGACGACGTGGCGCCGGTCGGCGGAGCCGACGGCTACGCGGTGGACGAAGACGGATCGCTCGACACGTCGATGGCGAGCCCGGGCATCCTCGACAACGACACGGACGCCGACAGCGGCGACGGGCCGGGCAACCTGACCGCCACCCAGTTGACGTCTCCGTCCAACGGTTCGCTCGGCAGCTTCGACGGCGCCACGGGCCACTTCACCTACACGCCGACGCCGCAGTTCAGCGGGGTGGACTCGTTCACCTACGAGGTCAGCGATGGCACCAACGTGACGGGACCGATCACGGTCACCATCACCGTCAACGGCGAGAACGATCCGCCCACCGCAGTCGACGACGCCTACGACGTCGACGAGGACACGGTCCTCGACGTCGACGTCGCCAATGGTGTCCGCAACGCCAATGACTCCGACGTCGAAGACGCACTCGCCGACTTGAGCATCTCTCTCGACACAGGACCCCTGCGGGGCGACCTGGTCATCAATGCCGACGGCTCCTTCGCCTACACCCCGGACGAGAACTTCTCCGGTGTCGACTCATTCACCTACACCCTCACCGACACAGGGCTGCTGACGGCCAGTGCGACCGTGACGATCACCATCAACGACGTCAACGCGGACCCGGTGGCGGTCGACGACACCTTCTTCGACGTCCCGTCAGGGACCAGCAGCGCGTACTCGGTTCTGTTCGAAGGCGCCCCGGACTCGGACCAGGACGGCGATCCGATCACCATCACGGACTGGGATGCGATCTCCGCTGCGGGCGCGGCGGTGAGCTGTGCCGGCGGCACGATCTGCAGCTACAGCCCGGCCGGCGGGTTTCTCGGAGAGGACACCTTCACCTACACGATCTCCGACGGCAACGGCGGGTTCGACGTGGGTCTCGTCACGCTCTTCGTCGGCATGCCGCGTGACTGTGACCCGTTCCCCCGCATCGGGGGAACCATCACCGGCACGAGCGGTGACGACGTGATCTGCGGAACGGCCGCAGCCGACACGATCCTCGGCGGTGGCGGCAACGACGTCATCCTCGGCTTGGGTGGCGACGACACTCTCGACGGGGGCGACGGGTCGGACGCGATCAACGGTGGTGGCGGGACAGACACGATCGTCCACAACGGGACCAGCGGCGTCGACGTGATCGTCGCGTCGGCGGGCTCTGCGGGCGACGACACGCACGGCGACATCGAGCGGGTCATCGTGGACGGCCTGGGAGGCGGCGACACCGTGGTGGTGACACCATCCCCTGACGTCGCCTTCGAGGTCAACGGTGGCGCCGGCTTCGACCGGCTCGAGTACCAGAAGGCGGGGCTCACCAACGTCGTCGACACCGGCACGCGGATCACCGCCGACGGAGTCCTCGACGTGGAGTACAGCAGCTTCGAGACCGTCCTCACCGAGGGAACCGGCTTCTTCGGTGGCGCGGGGCCCCGCCGCCCCCCGCGCGGAACCGCGCCGCGAGTCATCAACTCCCCGGCGGGCGGTCTCCACATCGACCTGCTCGGCGGAAGCGATCAGGTGGAGATCGAGTTCGGTGCACTGGCGGGCGTCGTCGAGGTGGTCGATAGCGGCGCCTCGGGCGACGACACGCTGAAGGTCTACGGCCAGACAGGCTCTGGTGACGTCATCAACCTCGGCGACACCTCGGTGACCTCGAGTGGTCAGACGATCACCTACGCCGACATGGAGCAGGTGATCATCGACGGGCGCGGCGGGGACGACACGATCAACGTCAACCTGGGTTCCGAGGTCGGTGCAGCCGCCTTCCCGCTGCCCTCTTTCGTGCTGCTGCAGGGCGGCGGTGGCACGGACCTCGCGGTTCTCACGTACCCCCAGAGCTGCACGATCGACGAGGAAGCCAGCCCGGTCACGATCTCGCTGTCGGACGGAACCGTCGTCACGCTCGACCCCACGCTCGAAGGAGCGGATGTGACCTGCGCCGGCGTCCGCAGTGTCGTGTCGTCGGCGTCCGGATACTGGATGGCGCGTGCCTCGGGCGGAATCTTCGCCTTTGGCCAGGTGCAGACGTACGGCAGCGCTCCGGCGGGCGCACCGCTGTCGGCCCTGGACAACCATCCCGCCAACGTCGGCCACTGGGCCGTCGAGGAGGACGGCACCGTCCACGCCTTCGGGCTGGCCCAGCACTTCGGCGATGCCGACGAGTTCACCCTCAACGGCAAGATCGTCTCGCTCGCCAGCAGCCGCACGGGTGACGGGTACTACCTGCTCGGCACCGATGGCGGCGTGTTCAGCTATGGCGACGCGGCCTTCCACGGCTCCACCGGCAACATCGTGCTCAACCAGCCTGTCGTCTCCATGGCGGCCAACCCGGCCGGCGAGGGGTACTGGTTCGTGGCGACAGACGGCGGAATCTTCACGTTCGGGCCAGACACCGAGTTCCACGGCTCTGTTCCGTTCGTGCTGGGTCCCAACGTGTCGCTCGCCCAGCCGATCGTGGGCATGACGCCCACTGCGTCCGGTCAGGGCTACTGGCTTGTGGCGGCCGACGGGGGCATCTTCGCCTTCGGTGACGCCGTTTACTACGGCTCGGTGCCCGAGGCTCTCGGCCCGGGCGTGCTTCCCAACGAGCCCATCGTGGGCATCGTGGCCTCGCCCACCGGCAACGGCTACTGGATCGTGGCGGCCGACGGCGGCGTGTTCGCCTTCGGTGATGCGTTCTTCTGGGGATCGATGGGCGCAGGTAGCACGATCACCGACATGATCGCCTTCGCCGGCTGAACCTCCCTCACCCGTTCTGCCAGCTTGGGGTGCGAGCCGGGTCTCTCTGTGGGCTGGCAGATGGTGGGATGAGGGAGGCCTCAGGAGGTGGCGCCCCGCCGGCCGGGGCGGCGGATGATGCCCTGGTAGGCGGCGGCTGCGAGAACCAGCACGTTGAGCCCCATGATCAGGATCCAGAAGCTGGCGCGGGGCCCGCCGCCGTCCGCGGTCCGGGTGGTCGCAGAACCCACCGAGGAGCTTCCGTCGGGACCCGTCCCCGCCGGCTGAGTGGTCTGGGTGCCGATCGTGGTGCCGACCAGCGTGGTGCTGGTCTGACCAGGAATGACGA
>CAYUBX010000294.1:0-4966 GCA_964443165.1 uncultured Acidimicrobiales bacterium | reverse complement strand
GCTTGGCGATGTCGGGTGGAACGCCCTGCGAGCGGTCGGCGCGGAGAGCGTTCTGGTCGGCGACGATGCAGTGCTCGAAGCTCAGAACGTGCTCTGGCGGGCTGTTCGGCTCCGGGTCGAAGCTGCGGGGGCCACCGCGCTGGCTGCCCTGCGCGTTGGCGCGATCGAGCTGAGGGAATCGGAGCGCGTCGGCGGCGTGGTCTGCGGCGCGAACGTGTCTTGAGAGGCCCGAATCCCGCAGCTCAGGCTTCGACCGGTGGCGCTCCTGCTGCGGCGCGGATGACAGGGATCAGCATCTCCGATGAGACGCGCGGGCGCATCGGATCGAGATGCAGGTCGATCACCCCGCGGATGATCGAGCCCACGAGGTAGCCGCGCTGATACGAGTCGCCCGGGGCGAACTCGCCGCGCCTCTGGCCCTCCTCGACGACCCTGGCCAGCGCGGCGGAGAGATGCTGCCGCGGCCACGCAGGGGTCGTGCCCACCTCGACCATGAAGCGTCCCCACTCCGGCTCGCCGTACAAGCGGTCGAGGAGGCCTCCAGCGATGAGGTCGAGGGCCTTGGTCATCGATCCGAGCCCGTCGATCAACGACTCGATGATCCCCTCGATCTCGCGCGACAGCCGATCGGCAAGCTCGCTGATCGCGTCGTCACGACCGTCGAAGTGGTTGTAGAAGGTCCCGATCGCCACATCGGCTCGCTCGGCGACCTCCGCGACGGTCGCCGCAGAGAGCCCCATCTCGGTGATGGTGTCCCGCATCGCGTCGAGAAGTGCGTCGTGCGTCTGTTGCCGGCGTCGCTCGGCTCGAGTCGTCATCTCTCGCGCGACGATAGCGCTTCATCTCGGAGAGTGGACCCTCGGCCACCCAAAGTGGAGAAGACCCCAACGAGTCCAGCGATCGCCGATTGGCTGCGGCCCGGGGCTAACGTTGGGCCTATGGCGTGGTGGCTGATCGTTCTCCTGATGATCGGCGGCGGGTTGCTCATCGTGGCGGCGCACGATGTCTTCCAGCGCAAACACGCGATCCTGCGGACGTTCCCCGTTGTCGGCCATCTCCGCTTTCTCCTCGAGAAGGCCGGACCCGAGCTCCGTCAGTACATCGTTGCCGACAACGAAGAGGAGAGACCCTTCAGTCGCGACGAACGGCGCTGGGTCTACGCGACCGCGAAGCAGCAGAACCCCTACTTCGGCTTCGGGACCGACACCGATGTCGACGTCACGGGCCACCTCACGTTCCGCCACAGCGCGTTCCCCATCGCCAGAGCGATCGAAAGTGGGGCTCCGATTCCATGCGCCAAGACGCTCGGTGCCTGGCGAAACAGGGCCGGTGCATTCCGTCCCGCTTCCATCGTCAACATCTCGGCGATGAGCTTCGGCTCGTTGTCCGGCGCGGCCATCCGTGCGCTCAATGAGGGCGCGCTCCATTCGGGTTCGCTCCACAACACCGGTGAGGGGGGCATCTCCCAGCATCACCTCTGTGGGGGCGACCTGGTCTTTCAGATCGGGACCGGCTACTTCGGAGCCCGGGCCGACGACGGCACCTTCTCGCTCGATCGGATGCTCGAGACGGTGGCGAAAGGGCCAGTGAAGGCCATCGAGCTGAAGCTGTCGCAGGGCGCGAACCCGGGAATGGGCGGGTTGCTCCCCGCGGCGAAGGTGACGAAGGAGATCGCGGCAGCGAGGGGCGTTCCGGTCGGTCGGGACGTCGCGAGTCCCAACGGGCACTCAGCGTTCGACGACATTCTCGGTCTCGTCGACTTCGTCGAGCAGCTCGCCGACGCCTCGGGGCTGCCGGTCGGCATCAAGTCAGCAGTCGGGCAGGACTCGTTCTGGGTCGATCTGGCACGGCACATGGCCGACTCCGGACGCGGACCGGACTTCATCACCATCGACGGAGGCGAGGGAGGCACCGGCGCAGGGCCGCTCGTGTTCACCGACCATGTCGCTCTGCCGTTCTTCCACGCCCTCGGCTCGGTCTACCGACCCTTCTGCGATGTGGGTCTGTCCGGTGATGTGGTGTTCGTGGGCTCCGGCAAGCTCGGGCTGCCTCCGCAAGCGATGCTCGCCGTGAATCTCGGCGTCGACATCATCAACGTGGGGCGTGAGGCGATGCTCGCCGCGGGATGCATCCAGGCGCAGAAGTGCCACACGGGACACTGCCCGACTGGTGTGGCGACCCAGGCCACGTGGTTCGAGCGAGGGCTGGACCCCACGAGCAAGGGCGTTCGGGTCGGTCACTACATCGAGGGGCTGCGCCGCGAGTTGCTGCGCCTGTCCTACGCGTGTGGCGCCGAACATCCGGCGCTCTTGGGTCCGGATGCGATCTCGATGGTCTGCGCGGGGCACGAGATGCAGCGCGCGCATGACTGGTACGGGATCAACCCCACCCACACTCATCCGGCGGGGCGCCGTGACGAGCTCCTCGACGTGCTGGCCGACGGCTGACGCCGGGGAGGCTGCGAGCCCCGGGCTACGGTTCGGCTCGTGACTGCAACGACTGGAACGACGGCCCGCATGACAGGCGGCGAGGCGGTCGCCGCCACGCTGGCCAATCTCGGGGTCCGCCACGTCTTCGGGATCGTCAGCGTGCACAACCTGCCGATCTATGACGCCCTCAGCCGCCGCGACGACGTCGAGGTTGTCAACGTCCGGCACGAGCAGGCCGCGGCGCACGCGGCCGACGCGTACTCGCGCGCCACCAACGAGCTCTGCGTGGTGCTGACCTCGACGGGACCCGGCGCCGCCAATGCTGTCGCGGGGCTCTACGAGGCGGCTTTCGTGTCGTCTCGCGTGATGATGATCACCGGTCAGATCGAGTCGCGATTCCTCGGCAAGGGCAAGGGCTTCCTCCACGAGCACGAGACCCAGGCGGACATGCTGCGGTCGGTGTGCCGCGAGGTCGTGACCGTGCGCCACACCGAGGACATCAGCCGCGACGTCGCTCGTGTCGCCGACGACATTCGGCGAGGCCGTCCGCAGCCCGGGGCGGTGGAGATCCCGATCGACCTGCAGTACCGCGTGGCAGACGTGGAGCTCGCCGGATCGTCCGACGTGGAGCGCCTGGCGCCAGACGCCGCTCTGCTCGACCAGGCCGCCGAGCAGCTCAGCGCGGCCGAGCGTCCGGTCATCTGGGCAGGCGGCGGAGTCAACCTGGCCGGCGCGGCTTCCGAGCTCACGGCCCTCGCGGAGGTGCTGGGCGCTCCGGTCGTCACCACGATCGAAGGTCGGGGCGCGATCTCGGAGGACCACGATCTGTGTCTCGGCTTTCGGTCCGACCGCATGCCCGCCGTCGAACTGTTCGAGGAATGCGATCTGCTGCTCGCCGTGGGGACCCGGTTTCAGAACTACGCCACGCGTGTCTGGGTGCTCGAACTTCCCGACCAGCTCATCCATCTCGACGCCGATGCGGGGGTCATCGGGCGCAACTACCCGGCGTCGCTCGGAATCGTCGGAGACGCCAAGCTCGGACTGGCGGGACTCGTCGAGCGTCTCGGCGAGTCATCGGTGGATGATGGTTTCGTGGATCGGGCCCGGAAGATCCGCGACGCCGACAACGAGTCACTCCTCGAGGACATCGGGCCGGATCACGCGCAGATCATGTCGATCATGCGCCGCCTGCTTCCCGTCGATGGCCGGATCTGTCGAGACAGCACCGTGCCCAACTACATGTGGGGCAACCGTCTGCTGCCGATTGTCGAGAGCGGAACCTCGATCCGCGCGGCGAGTTCGGCGATCGGTCCCGGTCTCCCCTTCGGCATCGGTGCCGCCATCGGGTCGGGTCGACACACCGTCGTGATCCAGGGCGACGGCGGGTTCATGCTCTCCATCGGCGAACTGTCGTCCGCTGCTCAGCACCAGGTGCCCGTGATCGTGTGCGTTTTCAACGACCGCGGGTACGGCGTGCTGCGGGTGATCCAGGAAGCCGTCCTCGGCGACGTCCACGGGACCGAACTCGCCACCCCCGACTTCGTGCAGGTAGCTGAGGGAATGGGGGTGTCGGCCGAGCACGTCGGGTCGGTGGAGGACTTCGAAGTGGCCTTCGGGCGTGCGGTCGATCGGCAGGGCCCGACCCTGCTCGATATCGATCTCACCGCGCTCGAGCCCATCACGTTCGGCCTTCCCGCCCACCAGCGTCGCCGCGACGACTGACCCGGCCGCGCCACCCGGCGTTCTGTGGTCGATTCGACGCGCTCAGCGACCACACCCGCTCAAAGTCCGGCAACCAGGTTGCCTCGGCCGGTTCCGTCGCCGGCTGGTGAAGACCTGCATGTTGCGGGTCCCCGTGGCGTAGCGGATGTTGACGGAATCGCTGAGGACCAGAGCGCTGATGTCGCGAGAGGCCATCTCGGCCAGAAGGCGATCGAGCCGATAGCGCCTCACCGCGATGAGGTCGATGCCCTCGCTCTCGGGGGCGGTGTCGAGAAGGGCCGGCCACGTGGGGGAGGGGCCCACCCGCTCAGACCTCCGTGCAGTCGAACGCGATGCCGATGTCGTCGCCGACGCGCCGCAAGGCTCGGACGACCGAGCCGGGATAGCTCACGACCCCGTCGGCCCGACGCTGGTCCATCGTCTGCTGCTCGATCTCGCCGGGGAGGTACACCTGCTGGCCAGGGAGCGCGTCCTCGGCGCCTGCGGCCCGGATCTGGCTCACCATGTCTTCGAGCTGATCGAAGTAGCCGTCGCGATCGCCGAAGATGCCGGGGTCCATCAGCAAGAAGAACTGCCCGCGGCGACCGACGGCGACATCACCGGTGTGTGCCGATCCCGACATCACCCCGGCGAGGATGTTCGACGCGGTGATCATGCCGATGCCCTTGTAGCCGCCGATGGCTGGGACGATGCCCTTCATCGCGGTGTCCGGGTCGACCGTGGGGTTGCCGTCCCGGTCGAGAAAGCCCCAGGCCTCGGGAATCTCGTTGCCTTCCGACCGCGCCCGCAGGACCTTGCCCAGCGCCACTGGGGTC
>CAYUBX010000293.1:0-4975 GCA_964443165.1 uncultured Acidimicrobiales bacterium | reverse complement strand
AGGCCGTGCGATGACCGTCGAGCGCTTCCCCGTCGAAGCCGGCCACATCCTGCAGTTCGCGCGAGCTATCGGCGACACCAACCCCATCTATTCGAGCGAGGAGCGCGCCGCTGAGACCGAGCCGGGCGGGATCATCTGTCCGCCGACGTTCGTGCAGGCGAGCGCGCAGTTCGACCCCGACTATCGCAACCGGCCGATGCCGGGCCGCCCATGGCGCGGCTCGGGCCGCGTCGCCACCGGGGTCGATCCCGACGCCCCCGACACCGATGGCTCGAGGGTGGGCGGGCGTCTGCATGCCGAGCAGCACTTCACCTACCACCGACACCCCGGGCCGGGGGACGTTCTTCACACCGTGATGCGAGAGGGGGACCGCTGGGAGAAGACGAGCTCGCGGGCGGGGCGGCTGCTCTTCGTCGAGACGATCACCGAGTACCGGGACCGCAACGACGAGCTCGTCGTCACCGCACGATCGGTGTCGGTCCAGACCGAGCGCCCCGTCGAGAACTGACGACGCGTCTCAACTCCCGAGCTTGGAGTTGTCCCAGTGGAGGATTCGGTCGTCCGGCACGAACCGCACGAGCCCGCGCAGCCGGGTGGCGTAGTAGTCGGCCGTCTCCTTCGGCATCTCGGCGCCGGTGGCCCGGAACGAGGCGTACTTCCGTTTCATCTCCTCGTTGAAGCGCCGGGTCAGCTCCTCACCCGGCTCGTCGAGTTGCTCGCACCGTCCGGTGAGGTGGACGGCGACCAGCTCTGCCCACCGCAATCCGGTCTCGACGAGAAACGACGCCCGGTCGTCGTTGCGGAGTCGCTGCAACTTCTTGCCGCGCGTCTGCATGTACACGCAGCGATCGACCACCACGTACCACATCGGCATCGCGATGGGCATGCCGTCGCGTCGCAGCGTGGTGAAGATGCCCGTGTGCCCGTCGGTCAGAGTCGACCAGATCTCGTCCTCGGTCATGCGCGGTGACGCCATCACGTTCCCCTCAGTGTTTCGCGGCCGCGTCGCGCGGCCACGGACATGATCTCGAAGTTGCCCCTCCGCCACCAGACGGTGAGGGTCACGCCCGAAATGCGCCACCCATCGTCGAGCCGAATCAGCGAGTCGTCGTAGTAGCCGCCGATCGTGAACTCGGGCTCCGGATCGTCAAAGAGGAAGTGGGCGGCTTGCATGTACATGCGGCAGCGGGCTGTTGCACCCTCGACCTCGACCAGAGGGTTGGACATCGAGTGCTGCGTCGCGTCCAGGCCCGTGAAGAGTGGAACGACCCCAGCGACCCAGTCGTCGGCCGCCAACGTTCGCGCCTCGGCCCCGTTGTATGAGCCGAAGTCCATGCGGACCTCATCGGTGAAGATGCTCCTGTAGAGCCCCCAATCGCGCGTGTCGAGGCCGTACGCGTACTCGTAGACCCGCCGGACGATCTCGTCCTGGTCGCGCGGTGATGCCGCCACGGCTCAACCGTCGCGGTCGGCGAGCCACGCCGCGGTGGCCTTGGCCATCTTGGCCCCGTCATACCCGATGCGTTGGGTGGGCTCGACCTCGAGAATCACCCGCCGTGGGCTATCGAGAAACTCCACGAAGGTCGCCTGCCCCTTCTCATCCACCGGCCGCAGTGCCGCCGAGAGCGCCGGGTAGAACCAGTCCTTCGTCTCGCGGTCGTCGCGCACCGTGCAGGTGCCCTTCCAGGTGATCGCCTTGTTACGAGCGATCGGTGAACCGGTGCTCGTCACCACGATGCAGACGCGCGGGTCGCGGCGCACTGCGCTGATCCGTGCCCGCTGACCCGATGCAGTCAGCCAGAACTTCCCGTCGACCCACACGTAGGACATGATCACCCCGACCGGCCAGCCCTCCTTGTTGGACCAGATGAAGGTGCATTCGTTGTGTGCGAGGAGGAGCTCTTCCTCGTCGTCCGTGTCGAGGTCGTACATGGTGACGTCCTCGTAGTTCTCCTCGGGGTGGCTCATGGCTCCCTCCTCTGTCGGATGTGTCGGACTCTCAGGTTCCGTGGGCTTCGGGTGGCAGGAACTGGCCAGTGTTGGCCGAGATGCCTCCATCCGCGTTGACCGCTGTTCCGGTGACCGCACTCGCCTCGGGGCTCACCAGGAAGCCAAACACCGCCGCCACCTCCTCAGCGCTGGCCCACTGCTGTCGAGCGGTGCGACGGCGCAGCGATTCGTACACCGCCGGCACGCCCTGGATCCGTTCGGTCATGCCGGTGATGGTGGGACCAGGGCAGACGGCGTTGACCCGGATGCCGTCGATCCCGAGGTCGAGTGCGGCGGACCGAACGAGGTTGATGACCGCCGCTTTGGAGGCGTTGTAGGCCCACATGTTGGGGTCGCCCCGCTGCCCCGACGTCGACGCGGTGGCGGCGATGGCTCCCCCGCCGCGCGCTCTCATGGCGGGGATGCAGGCGCGAACACCGAGGGCCACGCCGCGGACGTTGACATCCATCGTCCGGTCATACTGATCCATGGGGAGGGTCTCGATGTGACCGCTCATCCCGACCCCGGCGTTGAGGACCGCTGCATCGAGCCCGCCGTGAGTGTCGACAGCCAGGCTGACCAGGGCTTCGTTGGCGCCTTCGTCGGTCACGTCGCAGGGCGCGGCCGTGACGCCATCGACGTCGGCGGTCCATCCGAGGGAGTCCTCGGCCACGTCGGCCGCGATGACCTGCGCGCCCTCGCGAGCTAGCAGCTCCGCCGTCGCGCGCCCGATGCCAGACGCCGCTCCCGTGACGATCGCGACCCGGCCTTCATGTCGTCCCATTGTCGCCCCCTCCCGACGGGGTCACCCTACTCGTGGCATACCGGGCGGTTAGTTTCTCGCCATGGACGTGTACGAGGCCATCTACACCACCCGCGCGATGCGTCGCCTGTCACCCGAGCCGGAGCCGCCGGCGCTGTTACCCAAGCTCTTCGACGCGGCGGTGCGCGGCCCGAGCGGCGGCAACGAGCAACGCTTCCGCTTCATGACCGTGACCGATCCCGAAACCAAGCAGGAGATCCAGCGGATCTACCGGGAGTGCCTCGACGAGCTCAACGCCACCCAGTACGCGCATGCCCAGGAGAAGGTCGCGAGCGGCGACGCGAAGGACCCGAACGTCGCGCAGACGATCCGGATCGACTCGTCCGCGCAGTGGTTCGCAGACAACCTGCACCAGTCGCCGATGCTCATCTTCGTGTTCGGCAAGCCCGGTGGCGAGACCACCACGTTCCCGTGCTTGTGGAACCTCTGCCTCGCGGCCCGTGCCGAAGGGCTCGGCACGGCGATCACGACCCTGCTCAAGATCCAGAAGGATCGGGTGGAGAACCTGCTGGGCGTCCCAGACGACGGGGTCTGGCACATGCACGGAATGGTTCCGCTCGGCTACCCGCTCGGAAAATGGGGCGTTGCGAACCGCAAGCCGGCGCACGAGTCGGTGTTCAGCGAGACCTGGGGTCAGCCGGTCGACTGGCGCGCCGACGAGCCCCACTGGCCCTAGAGGCCCGGAGAACCGCGGGCAATCAAGGAGTGCGCGGCTCGGCCTCCGTGGCCGGAACGGGCTCAGCCCAGCGGAGAATCAGCCCGCGAGCATGCCTCCGTCGACGGCGAGGGCGTGGCCGGTGGTGAACGACGACGCGTCCGAGCACAACCAGAGCGCGGCGTCGGCGATCTCGGCGGGGTCGCCGAACCGGCGGAACTGGCTGAGCCGCTTGGCCACCTCGTCCGCATCTCGCTCGCGCCGCGCCATTGCATTGCGCAGCATGGGCGTGTCGATGGCACCCGGCGCGATCGCATTGACCCGGATGCCGTAGCGGGCGTAGTCGATCGCCGCGCTCTTGGTGAGCCCCAGAACGGCGTGCTTCGAGGCCGTGTACGCAGGCTGATTGTTCTGTGGACGGTAGGAGTTGGTGGATGCGATGTTGACGATCGACCCGCCATTACCAGCGTCGATCATCGCCCGCAGCTGGTGCTTCATGCAGAGGAACACACCGGTGGAGTTGACGGCCATCATGCGCTCGTAGTCGTCGTCGGCGCAGTCCGCCAGCGGAACCATCTCGAACTCGATCGCCGCGGCGTTGACCGCGCAGTCGAGGCGTCCCAGCTCCCGAACGGCGGTGGCCACGACGGCCTCGACGTCGGCTGCAATGGACACGTCGGCAGGTACGAACGTGACGGTTCCGGCCAGCCCGTCAGCATCGGCGAGCACCTCCCCGGCTCGGTCTTCGGACAGGTCACAGGCCACGACCGAGCATCCGGCCTCGGCGAGCCGACGCACGATTGCACGGCCCATGCCACCCGTGGCCCCGGTGACCACCGCGGCCCGACCTTCGAGTTCTGCGGTCACGGCTCCTCCGGAGGGTTCATGTAGTCCTTCTAGTAGGTGATCTGCCCATCCCGGACTCGATACACGCCAACGCCGTGGCGGGTCCCGTGATCGGTGGTGACACCCACTGCGCCCAGGCGGTGCGATCGTCGCCCTCGAGTTCTTCGAGCGTGAAGGCGGCGTTGATGTGGTTCATCTGCGCCGTCATCTTCTCCATGAACGCGCCGATGGCCTCACGCCCTTCGAATGTCCCGAACACGGGGTCGACGAAGACCGCGTCCTCCGCGAACAACTCGACCGTCCGTCGGTAGTCGCGGTCGTTCTGGATCTCCCAGAACCGTTGGATGGTGTCGTAGGCATCGCCCGCCATGGCGACTCGTTCCTCGTCGTGAAGTCAGTGGTGAGCACCCCGTCCCGCCACCAACGGCAGGTCGAGGAACGTCTTGATCCCCGGCCCGTTGGCAGCGAGGTCGTCCATCAGATACTGCACCACGTTGATCGCGTGCGCACCGGTGGAGCCGAGGACGTTGCGATTCCATCCGTGGTCGAAGTGCACCTCCATGGCCGGGTTGCCGCTGATGGTGATGGACCAGTTGCCCTGCGGCCAGTCCGGAGCGGCATCGCGATGCGCATCCGGCATGGCGAGGCGTCTGAATTGCGGG
>CAYUBX010000292.1:0-4976 GCA_964443165.1 uncultured Acidimicrobiales bacterium | reverse complement strand
TCGCTGATCAGTCCGCACTACCCCGCGGCAGTCATCGCCGGGAACGTGGAGACCTCGCAGCTCATCGTCGACACGCTGTTCGGCGCGCTCGGGCCGGTGGCGGGGTCGCAGGGCACGATGAACAACTTCATCTGGGGCAACGACGCGCATCAGTACTACGAGACGATCTGCGGGGGAGCGGGCGCCACGCCGACTGCCGACGGAGCGACCGCTGTGCACACGCACATGACCAACACTCGGTTGACCGACCCGGAGATCCTCGAGTGGCGTCACCCGGTCCACCTCGATCACTTCCGAATCCGTGGCGGCTCCGGTGGCGACGGAGCGCATCGAGGTGGGGACGGGGTGGTGCGCCGGATCACCTTCGGCGAGGACATGACGGTCAACGTGTTGTCGTCGCGCCGACGGGTCGAACCCTTCGGCGTCGACGGTGGGGCCAACGGCGCCGTCGGGATCAACCGGGTCATCCGCCGGGACGGCTCGAGCGAGGAGTTGCCGGCGTCGGTGCGCGTCGAGGTGGCGGCCGGGGACTCCTTCGAGATCGAAACCCCTGGCGGCGGTGGTTACGGCGAAGCGGGGTGACCGGGCCGACGTCGTGCTCTTTCGCAACGTCGGAGCCCATGCTCGAGCGACAGGTCATCGGTCGGACCGATGTGGCCTCCACGTGTCGCGTCACGTCGTGAACGACGGGTCCCTCAACTGCGGGCCGACCAGGTGGATGCGATGAAGAAGAAGGAGCTCAGCAGGAATGCCAGGCTGGCCACGGTTCCCCACCCATCTCCTGCATCGATTGCCTGCACCGTGAAGATGGCCGAACCGGCCAGGTAGAGGATCGATCCGGCGAACAGCAGGCGCGAGCCGCGCGTCACGGGCTGAGCTGCATCGAGTTGGCGTCACGGCTGGGGTGTGTGGCCAACCACGCCAGCGCCGCGAGGATGACGATCCCGCCGACGACCGTTTCCGCTGTCGGGTCCTCGTCGACGATCAGCCATACCCACACCGGCGCCAGCAGGATCTCGGTGAGCAGAAGCAGCGTCGTTCGAGCCGCGGGGACGTACTGGCCGGCGGTGTTCATGAGTGGAATGCCGATTCCGAGGAGAACCCCGCCGCTCAGGGTTCCCATCGCCACGTCGTTGAGCGGCACACCGAGCCCGTCTCCGCTCGCGATGCTCACCACACCTCCGACCACTGTGCCGAAGACGCCGGCGGCGACGATCGGCGCCAGCGGGTCGCGGCCTTCGGTGTCGCGAAGCAGAACCGAGTACCCGCCGAACATCAACGGAATGGATGCTGCGAGCACGATCCCCACGGCGTCGCTCGAATCCCAGCCGGAGGCCATCACGATCACGCCGACGGCGGCGCCGAACATCGCGGCCCACGTGTTCCGGTCGACACGTTCACGCAGCAGGATCCAACCGATGAGCGCGGCACTGAACGGAGCGAGGCTCTGCAGCACCAGGGTGGTGGCCGCGTCGATCCGGGCGATGGCCACGATGAAAGCGGTGAACATTCCCATGAGCAGCGCGCCCGCGATCACGGTCTTGGCGATGCTCTGGCGGAAGACGGCGACCGAACGATGGCCGTGCCGGCTCGCGAACAGCAGGGCGACAGCGAGGGCCAGCGTTCCGCTGCGGTAGAAGAGGAACTGCCACTCGGTGGTGCCGTCGGTCTTCCACCGAAATGTCAGCGGCCCGAAGCTGAAGACGACGCCCGCGAGAAGGACGACGAGGGCACCGTTTCGTGCGTTGATCCTGCTCACTCGACCGGGTCTACTCCCGCTACTCCTCGGCTCCCGCCTGCCAGCGGCGCCAGCGAGCGTTGAGTCTGACACCCCAGGAGTTGAATGGCTCCGGGTAATTCCGGCTCGGACGTGGCTTGGCTGCCATCGCGCTGATGAGTGGGTGGTCGGAATCGGCGATGAGCTCGGCGAGCAGCATGCCTGCGGTGGTTCCCCTGGCAATGCCGACGCCGTTGTGGACGGAGCAGGCGTAGACGTTGCGTGAGAGTCGTCCCCACAGGGGTGCACCGTTGCGGGTGAGGCTCAGAGCACCGCCCCACGTGTGTTCGAAGTCGACCTCGGGCAGCATCGGGTAGCGGGCTGTGAAGGATCGGCTGTGGCTCTGCTGGGCCCGGTACCACCACGCTCCCGTGATCTTCGAGCGACGGCTGAAGCTGAAGATGTTGCGGATCAGGATCCGTCGGTCAGCTGTTCGCCGCACGGAGGTTCCAGCGGGGTGGGCCGCGATGATCCCGTAGCTTTCGCGGCCACCGAGTGCTACCGCCTCGGCGTCGGTGAGCGGTCGGGTCAGCGATCCCCAGGTGATCATCGGAATCAGGTGGCGCGTCGAGTGGCCGAACCCGGCGACGAAGCCGTTCTGCGCCAGCACGACCGTGTCGGCCGTGATCGCTCCGGCGTCGGCGTCCAGCCGGTGCGGTGATCCGTAGCTGATGCCGCCGACTCGCGAGTCCTCGTACACGGTGACGTTGGCGGGCATCGTGTCTGCGAGCCCCCGGACCATGGCTGCGGGCTGCACGAGGTAGCTGTGCGGCGCGTGGACGCCCGACCGGTAGTACTCGGTGCCGAACCAGCGCGCGCACTCGGACGCGTCCAGGCGCGTGTAGTCCTCGTCGATGGCGTCGAGAGACGCGGCGAAATTGTCCAGCAATCGATCCCCGCGCGCGGTGGCCGCAGCGTGGACCTTTCCCTCACGAACCCAGCCGCAGTCGATCCCCTGCGCCGAGATCGTGTCCTCGAGGTAACGCAACCCGGCCCGGTTGAGCTCGATCTGCAGCTTGGCGTCGGCGACGTCGTCGGCGAAGCCCTTGGCCCGAAGGTTGTGCGCATGGTCGATGGCGAAGCCGGACGATCGGCCGGCAGCGTTGTTGCCGATGCGGGTGGCATCGACGAGCGCGATGGAGCGATCGGGTCGGAGCTCCGAGAGACGGCGTGCCACGGCGAGGCCGGCGTACCCACCCCCGACGACGACGGTGTCGACCCGCTGCTCGCCGGCCAGCACCTGGGGCGATCCGACATCGTCGAGCTGCTCGAACCAGCCGTTGTTCTGGTCGTACTGGGGGAGCAGATCGACGGTTCGGCGCATTGGTTCACTCCCTCGTCGGCCGCGTGCCATTGTTCTAGTTCTCGACGCAAGCAATCGTCATGCTGCGGGGGTTGACCGGGGTGATTGTCATCGGGGGGCGACGGTGAGCCAGGAGGCGCCGACCGCCCGGCGTGGCCGCTCCGCTCGCCGCGCGGCTCGCACCACGCGCACCCTCGAGTTCTGGCCCGAGCTCGAGCGCGGGCTTCCCGACATCGATCCGCTCCGCCCCGAACAGGTCGAACGCATCCACGACGAGTCGATGCGTCTGCTCGAGGAGCGGGGCATCGACTTCCGGGACGATGAGGCGGTGGCCATCTGGGCGGCGGCGGGGGCGCGCGTCGACGGGCATCGCGTCCGC
This sequence comes from uncultured Acidimicrobiales bacterium, assembly GCA_964443165.1. GTDB lineage: Bacteria > Actinomycetota > Acidimicrobiia > Acidimicrobiales > Poriferisodalaceae > JAYPWI01. Next base: position 1,517 of record CAYUBX010000292.1, on the reverse strand, counting down.
ATCGATCGCGACCACCTCATGGACCTCGTGTCATCGGCCCCGGCCGAGTACACGATGCTCGCCCGTACTCCGGATCGATCGGTCCGCCTGGGAGGTCGGCGCACCATCTTCACCCCGTCCTACGGCGCCCCCTTCGTGCTCGATCTCGACGGCACCCGCCGGAACGCGACCCTCGAGGACTTCCACAACTTCGCCAAGCTCGCCTACCTCGAGCCGGCACTTCACATGACGGGCGGGGTGCTGGTCGAACCGATGGACGTCCCCGTTCCCCACCGCCACCTGGAGATGGTCGCGAGCTTGTTACGCCACAGCGACAAGCCGTTCATGGGTGCGGTGACCTCTCGCGAGCGGGCGGAGGACACGATGCACATGGCTGGCATCGTCTTCGGCCACGACGTCGTGCGCGACACCACCGTCATGACCTGCCTGGCCAACGCGAACACGCCGCTGGTCTGGGACGCCACGATGCTCGACGCGGTGAAGGTCTACTCCGCGAACAACCAGGCCATGTTGTTCAGCCCGTTCGTCCTCGGCGGCGCTTCGACGCCCGCCAGCACCATCGGCTCTGTGCTCCAGGTCAACGTGGAGGCGTTGGCCGGTGTCGCGTTCAGCCAACTGGTTCGCCGGGGAGCGCCGGCGGTGTATGGGCAGTGGGCGTCGACCGTGTCGATGAAGTCGGGTGCGCCGATGGCGGGCACACCGGAGATCTGCCACATGAACCTGGTCCTCGGTCAGCTGGCCAGGCACTACGAGCTTCCGTGGCGCTGTTCGGGTGGTTGCTCCAGCTCCAAGCTGGTTGATGCGCAGGCCGGCTACGAGGCCGCCCGGAACATGTACGGCGTGCTCATGGCGGGCGCGAACTTCGTGCTCTCCACCACCGGCTACCTCGAGAGCGCACTCTGTCAGAGCTACGCCAAGGCGGCGCTCGACGGTGAGCAGCTCCGCATGATGTACCGGCTCGGGCGCGGGGTCGACTTCGACGAGCTCGATGACGTGCTCTCGACGATGTTCGACGTCGAGCCGGGCGCCCACTACCTCGGAACGGAGCACACGCTCGACAACTTCGAGAAGGCGTTCATCATGCCCGAGCTGATGAACGCCGACAGCTACGAGCAGTGGGCGGCGGAAGGGTCGCTGGATGCCGCGGAGCGAGGTGCCGCGAAGGCTCGACAGATGCTCGCCGACTACGAGGCTCCCGCCCTCGACGATGCGATCGAGGCCGAGCTCGCCGACTTCGTTGCTCGCCGACGTGCCGAGCTCCCGGAGTCGGTGGCATGAGTGACCCTGGCCCGCTGACCGGCCGGGTGGCGCTCGTCACCGGCGCCACGTCGGGCATCGGCAGAGCGTGCGCGGCGGCGCTGGCGTCTCGGGGTGCCTCGGTCGCGGTCGGCGGACGTGACGCGTCAGCAGCGGACGCATGTGCTGCCGAGGTGCGAGGCTTTGGCTCAGAGGCGGTGACGACGCTCGGCGACGTGGCCGACAGCGCCGCGGCCGCGCGCATGGTGCAGGACGCCGTC
>CAYUBX010000291.1:0-4994 GCA_964443165.1 uncultured Acidimicrobiales bacterium | reverse complement strand
GAGGCTGCGTGGGCCCGCGTGATGGACGCCGGTGGGCGTGCACCGGCCCCGAGTCGGGCTGAGGGTCAGTCGGCCCGCGGCACTGGAGTCCTCGACCCCATCGAGGTGTGCAGGTGGCAGGCCACCTGCCGCCCAGACGGGAGCCACACCGTCTCCGGGTAGCTGTCCGAGCAATGTGCCATCGCTTTCGGGCATCGCGGGTGGAAGTGGCAGCTCAAGGGGGCCTGTCACAACTGCGGCCGCACCGATAGCAGCCGGACGGACCATGCCCAAGGCAAGGGGCGCTTTCGCGTCCTTTCTGTGACATGTGGCGGCCAGCGCGGCTGCGTTGGGACCGTGGAACAATGGCCGGATGGGGATCGACTACCGGGGGTTGGTGCGTTCGGACCGCGTGCATTCGAGCCTGCTCCACGACGAGCAGGCCTTCGCGGAGGAGATGGACCGCATCTTCGTGAAGGGGTGGGTGTTCGCCGCTCACGAATCGGAGATCCGCGAGCCGGGTGACTGGGTCACGCGCCAACTCGGCAACGAAGCCGTGATCGTGGTTCGGGACAAAGACGGCTCCGTCAACGTCATGGCCAATCGCTGCTCGCACCGGGGAACAGCACTCTGCTGGGAGCACCGGGGGAACTCGACCTCGTTCCAGTGCACTTACCACGCCTGGACGTTCGGGCTCGATGGCCACGTGCGTTCGATCCCGTTCCCGTCTGGCTACGACAAGCCGAAGGAAGAACTCGGTCTCGACGTGGCCGGGCAGGTCGAGACCTACCGCGGGTTCGTGTTCGTCAACCTCGACGGTTCGGCCGGCCCGCTTCGCAGCCACCTGGGTGATGCGGGTTACGAGCTCATCGACCGGTTGTGCGATCTCAGTCCCACCGGACGGATCGATCTGTCGAAGGGCTGGATCGCCCACCGGGTCCAGTCCAACTGGAAGCTATGGCCCGAGAGCGACAGCGACGGGTACCACGTCGGCTTCGTGCACGCGTCCATGTCGGACACCACGGACACCTACTACGACGATGTGGCGATCGGGGGTGAGGCGGTGAGCAGCTCGCGTGCGCTCGACTACGGCCTCGGCCACATCGAGCTGGACTTCCGCCCCAGCTTTCAGGCCGAGCTCTCGTGGCTCGGCACCACGAGGGACAAGGTGGTGGACTACTGCGGCGCTCTCGAAGAGAGCGTTGGCGTCGATCGTGCGCAGCAGATGCTCTGGGACGGACCCCCGCACGCCTTCCTCTTCCCGAATCTCTTCCTCGGCGAGTTGGTCATCGCGATCGTCGAGCCGCTGGGCCCGGGCGAGATGATCCACCGCCACACGTCGGTCCAGTTCGAAGGGGTGGAGGAGCGCTTCAACCAGCGCCTGCTCCGCCAGACCGAGGCGGCGGTCGGGCCGGCGTCGTTCATCACGAGCGACGACGCCATCACTGCCGAACGCATCCAGGCAGGAATCGGGGGCACCCACCGCAGCTGGGCCGACGACGGGCGGGGGTGGATCGACCTGAGCCGTGGCCGCCACCGCGAGGTGCGTGACGCCGACGGGGTTCTGGCCGGTGACCTGTCCGACGAGACGACCAACAGGGGGTTCTGGCTCCGCTACCTCGAGGTCATGGAAGAACGAGCGCCCGCGTGAGCGCCGATTCGCTCATCTCCGAGATCGAAGCGTTCGTGTATCGCGAGGCTCGCCTCGCCGACGAGTTCCGCCTCGACGACTGGGAGGCCCTTCTCACCGACGACTTCCACTACTGGGTGCCGGCGGGGCGGCTCGGTGGTGACCCGGCGCACCAGTTGTCCTATCTCAACGACAACCGGGCCCGTGTGGCGACGCGAATCCGTCAGCTGAAGACGGGGAAGCGGCTGGCCCAACTCCCCGAGTCGCGGATGCGCCGGGTGCTCTCCAACGTCGAGATCCTGGAAGCGACCGGCGACCAGGTGGAGTGTGCCGCCAACTTCGTTCTCTACGAGCTCGCCGTGCAGTCGAGCGGCGAACTCCGTGTGTGGCCAGGCCACGTCCGGTACCGGCTACTCCGGACCGATGACGGGTGGGCGATGGCGGCGAAGTGGGTGGAGCTCGTCAACGCCGAAGCGGGCCTTCGCAACCTGACGTTCCTGATCTGATCGGATCTGACGGAGCGGTTCAGAGCAGGTTGTCGCAGAGGCCGCGCGTCAGATACTCGCCGTCGCCCTTGGCTCCGAGATACGTCGTCCCGTCGACGACCAGTTTCCCCCGCAGGAGCACCTTCTCCACGCTGCCGGTCATGGTCATCCCCTCGTAGCAGGAGTAGTCGACGTTCATGTGGTGCGTCGCCGCGGAGATCGTGTGAGGCCGCTCCGGGTCGAAGATCACGATGTCGGCATCGGAGCCCGGAGCGATGGTCCCCTTCCGGGGGTACAGCCCAAACATCTTCGCCGGTGTAAGCGAACAGATCTCCACCCAGCGGTTGAGCGAGAGTCGACCCTCGGCCACTGCCCCCTGGTACATCAGCTCCATCCTGTGTTCGAGGGTGGGCAGCCCGTTCGGGATGTTGCGGAAGTCGTCGCGGCCGAGCTGCTTCTGCTCCCAGCAGAACGGGCAGTGGTCGGTGGCCACGACCTGGAGGTCGTTGGTCCGGAGTCCCCTCCAGAGGTGTTGTTGATGCTCCTGCGGGCGAAGGGGTGGGGAGCACACGTACTTCGCCCCCTCGAAGTCAGGGCGGTCGAGGTCGCTCAGGTCGAGGAAGAGGTACTGGGGGCACGTCTCTGCGAAGACGTTGAGCCCTCGGTCGCGCGCGGCGACGACTTGCTCGAGGGCGTTCGCCGACGAGAGATGGACGATATAGAGGGGAGACCCCGCGACCTCGGACAGCGCGATCGCCCGATGAACCGCCTCGGCTTCGAGGATCGGCGAGCGGGTGACGCCATGGAAGACGGGATCGACGTCGCCTCGTTCGACCGCCTGTTCGCGGAGGACGTCGATCGCGATCCCGTTCTCGGCGTGCATCTGGATGAGCGACCCGTTCTCGGCGGCTCGCTGCATCATGCGAAGGATCTGCCCGTCATCGGAGTAGACCCGCCCCGGATAGGCCATGAACATCTTGAAGCTGGTGATTCCCTCGTCGACCAGCAGGTCCATCTCCTTGGGCGACTGCTCGTCGACGTTGGCCACCATCATGTGGAACCCGTAGTCCACGGCGCATTGGCCAGCCGCGTCTTCGCGATGACGTTCGTACCCGTCGGGGAGGCGCTCCTCCCCGCTCATGTAGGCGAAGTCGATGATCGTTGTGGTCCCACCGAACGCCGATGCGATCGTGCCCGTCTCGAAGGTGTCGAGCACCGGGGCGATCTGACCGGTTGCTTGGAGGTGCGTGTGGGCGTCGATCCCGCCCGGAACGACCAGCTTGCCCGTTGCGTCGATCACCCGGTCTGCGCCCGTTGTGAACGTCTGCGACAGCTCGCTGTCGGGGTGGACGACACCGATGACGGCGTCGCCGTCGATGAGCACATCGGCGAGCACCGTGTCGATGGCCGTGACGACGGTGCCTCCGGTGATTGCTGTTCTCATGGTGTCTCGCTCACGGCGTGGTCAGATCCCCGTAGATTTCCGGACGGCGGTCCCGCCAGAAGGGCATGTCGACGCGGATGGGGTCGAGGGTAGTCAGATCGTGGCCAACGGCTCCTACCAGCCGCCGAGAGCGCTCCACCGGCGGGCGGCCAGCGCGCGGATCACACCTGCGTCCGGCGAGTCACGGGCGATCGCCTCGACGAGCATGCCGACGACGTAGCGATCGCGCTCCTCGCCGATCAGGGCGGTCACTGCGGCTCGTGAATCGTCGGGCAGCGCGTGGTTGTGGGCGAGCTGCAGAACCGCATACGCGGCGGACTGCCGAACCGTCGAGCGCGAGAGGCCGGCGACCTCGGTGTTGTCCGGCTCCACGCCGGGCCGGAGCCGATCGATCAGCGATTCGGCCAGCGCCGAGACGTCGACGTCGGAAGCGCGGGCCAACTGCCCGAGCGCATAGGCCGCATTGGAACGCGCCAGGTCGTCCGACTCGTTCGCGAGGCGCTCCATGAGCGCTGTCGCGCCGGGGGACCACGCCGCCCCCAGAGCAAAGATCGCGAAGCGCCGAACGCTGACCCGATCGTCGCGGCACGCCGCCGTGAGCGCGTCGCCCGCCTCGTCACATCGGAGGCGAAGCCCGTACGCCGCGGCGCGGCGGGTGCTCTCCGCCTCGTCGTACAAGCCATCGATGAGCCGATCGAGGGTGTCGTCGGTCGTGTCCATGCCCAGTCGGTACGCGGCGGCGACCTTCTCGTTCTCTCGTCCCGCGTGCAGATCCTCGACCGCCGATCGCCGCTCGCCATGGTCGAGATCGACCCTTCGTCTGTCACCCCGGCTCCAGTCCCAGTTCGACTCGACGATCGGATGCAGATCCGGGCGGACGCCGTCGAGGTCGGGTGAACCGTGGGCGTTCGACCAGGCAGGGGCCCGTGGCTCACGCGTTCTGGCGTAATAGAACTTGAACATGTACCGCGCGGCCGACTCCGACAACGTGCGGGAACCGCGATGGATGAGGTCGTAGCTACCGATCACGACGGAGCCAGCCGGCACCTCGATGAAGCGCCGCTCGAGATCCGGGATCAAGAGCTGATCGAGCGACTCAGCGAGAGCTGCGTCCCGGGCGTCGAGGTCGTCACCGCCGAGCACCTCGGGAACGAACGACTCCCCGCTGATCGGGTCGCCGGGGCGCCAGGTGCCGTCGTCCCGCTCGATGTCGGTCGTCCAAAACTGCGAGCTCGGAACGATCTCGGTGGGCCCGTTGTCGAGGGTCACGGCCTGCGGGTAATAGAAGAAGATCAGCCAATCGGGCCGGTGGCTTCGGTAGTGACCGCGTTCGTTCCAGGGCAGGTTGCCGTCCTGGTGGAACGGCTGGTCCCTGGCGAGGCTCTCGTGCACGAAGTTGTGCGGGTGCAGGAAGGCGTCCGTGCCCAGGATGCTTCTCACCGCCCCCGTGACGGCC
>CAYUBX010000290.1:0-5003 GCA_964443165.1 uncultured Acidimicrobiales bacterium | reverse complement strand
ATGCCCGGTTGATCCTCTCACCCACCTTGTGATCCCGTGGGGGGGCCGCCCCCTATGTCCCTCAACTCGCTCACACAAGCGGCCAGGGCCATCGATGGCCTGAGTCGTCGTCGGGGTAGACCCCGTCGGCGAGGACCTGTAGCGCCCGTTCTTCGACCGCCGCCAGCTCGTGGCCGTCGAGCCAGGGAGCCAGCCGTTCGAGCCCGTCCTCGACGAACTCCTCGATGTCGGTGAGCAGGTTCTCCTCGATCGGTTCACCCGCGAAGTCCCAGATCACCGTGCGGAGCTTCCAGCTCTCGCTGAAGCAGAGACCCTGGTCGATGCCGTAGATCCGTCCCCAGCTCGACAGCAGGCAGTGGCCCGACTTGCGGTCGGTGTTGTTGGCCAGCAGGTCGAAGACGCAGACCTTGCGCAGATCGTCGTGGTACTCGGGGTGCTTCACCAACGTGAAGTGGTGTTGCTCGAAGTCGGCGTCGATGAACAGCTGTACCGACCCCTCGCCGTGGGGGCCGTCGCGCTCGACGGTGGGCGGGATGACGTCCCAGCCGAGTTCGTCACTCAGCTCGAACGCCGCGATCTCCCGACGGTGGAGCCCTGCAGGAAAGTCCCACAGCGGCCGCTCGCCACGGACCGGCTTGTAGACGGCCGCTGCCCTGATGTCCTCGTGTTGAACGTGGACCAGAAAAGTCGCGTTGGAGCTGTACGGCATCCGTGCCGCGAGCTCGATCTCGCCGTTCTCGAGGATCGCTCGCGCCGTCGCCAGGTCCACCTGATGGTCGGATGATTCCTCGGCGTCGCTCACCGGCGATGCTCAGTCCGAGTGCGGCCGGTGGCCGTTCTGCCGACCGAAGTCCCGGCCGTACTCGACGAGGAACAGAGCGTGGTCGATGAAGCCGCGGGCCTGCCCAGGGGTGACGTGGATCTGCGCGCTCGCGGGCTCGTCGTCCTCCTCGTCGACCAGCTCGTCGGCCATCACGACGATGGCGTCGCCGTCCGCCTCCATGCCGATCGCCAAGCTCGCGATGGTCCACGCTGCCATCGGTGGCTCGACGAGATCGCGAACCGGCGTCGGCTGCGGGGTGAGACCCCTGTCCTCGAGCACCTCGTCGAGGTAGCTGGCGAGTGCCTGCACCTGGCCCTTCTCGCACTTGAGGGTCACGACGAGGTTCTCTTCGACGGCCTGCAGATAGAAGATCCGGTTGCCCGGCTCGCCGACGGTGCCGGCGACGAAGTTGTCTGGATTACGGAGTTCGAAGCTGTCGCTCATGGTCTTGGGTGGGGGTGATCCTGGATCAGGCGGGAGCCAGCTCGGTGAGTTCCGCGGTGCTGTTGACGGCGAGGACGACGGGGCCGCCCGAGGTGACGAGAATCGCCGTGACCGAGCACGGCGACACCACGATGCGCTGGAAGAGGTCGAGGTGGGTTCCCATTGCATGGGCCACGACGGCGCGGATCGGATCGGCGTGGCTCACCGCGACGATCGTCTCGCCGCGGTGTCGCTCCGCCAACCGATCGAGCGTCCCCGCGATGCGAGCCTGCATCTCCAGGAAGGACTCACCGCCCGGAAAGCGGAATCCGCTCGGGTACTTCTGCACGGTGTTCCACGCCTTCAGTTTGCGAAGGGCGCTCAGCTTGCGACCCGTCCAGTCGCCGACGTCGAGCTCGATGAGGCCGACCTCACGGCGGACCCGGTTGCCCGTGGCGCGTGCGATCGGGGCGGCGGTCTGACGCGTGCGCTCCAACGGTGATGCGTACACGGCTGCGATCCGCTTTGGTCCGAGGGCGCCGATGCGCTCCGCGACGGCGTCCGCCTGCGCACGGCCGGCGTCCGCCAGGTCGACGCCCGGCCGTCTGCCGTAGAGCTCGACGCCGGTGGTGGGTGTCTTCCCGTGCCGAACGAAGAGGATGAGTGTCGGTCGGTTCGAACTCGCCACGGAGTGGAACGTAGTCGTGCCAGAGTCACGGGGTGGATTCGCTCGACGTTCTCGCCGAAGACATCTCCTCGTGTCGCATGTGCACGCGCCTCGTGGAGTGGCGTGAGCAGGTGGCGCGCGAAAAGAGGGCGGCGTACCGCGACGAGGAGTACTGGGGGCGTCCGGTCCCCGGTTTCGGCGATCCACGAGCCCAGGTGCTCGTCGTGGGACTGGCCCCTGCGGCGCACGGCGCGAACCGCACCGGGCGAGTCTTCACCGGGGACCGATCCGGGGATTTTCTCTACGGCTCGATGTACCGGACCGGGTTCGCCAACCAGGTGGAGGCCCGCTCGCTCAATGACGGCCTCGAATTGGCCGGCGCCTACGTGACAGCGGCCGTTCGCTGCGCACCGCCGGCCAACAAACCCTCGATCGACGAGCGGGATGCCTGCCGACCGTTCCTCGAGCGCGAGCTGGAACTCCTCGGCGAGGTGCGGGTGTTCGTGGCGTTGGGGCAGTTCGGCTACCAGGTGGCGGGCTCCGTATTGGGTGTCCGGCCCCGCCCCAAGTTCGGGCACGGGGTCGTGGTCGACGTCGGTGACGGTCGCTCGATCGTGTGCTCGTTCCACCCGAGCCAGCAGAACACGTTCACCGGCCGGCTCACCGAGGAGATGCTCGACGACGTCTTCGAGACGGCGAGGGAGCTCTCGACCGGCTGATCCCCGACCGCCGAGACTGTCGTTGCTGCAACACTGAGATGAACCCGCACCAGGAGGAACGATGGCGACCACGATCCCCGAGCCCGATCTCAACAACGTCTGGCGGACCGAGACGCCCGGAGGCGACGGCTGGATCCGCTCGCCTCGACCCGACGCCGCAGACAAGTTCTTCATGGTCTCGGCCGACGGCCACGTTCAGGAGCCGCGCAAGATCTTCAAGGAGCGGCTGCCCGAGGAGCTTCACCACAGACTTCCCACCGTGGTGGTGTCCCGGAAGAAGTACAACACAGAGGAGCAGTTCCAGAAGACGGAGGGGTTCCGCCAGGCGAAGCTGAACTGGGTGAACCCGCTCGAGGGTCACGAGCGGCTCCGCTACGAGTCGGGCCGCGACCCCGGCGAGCGGTCGGCCGAGTTGGCGATCGATGGTGTGGATGCGGAGGTCCTCTTTCCCAACGTCGGTCTTGCGATGTGGGCCACTCGCGACGCACAGTTCGCGCATGCGATGTGTCGGGCCTGGAACGACTGGGCGTGGGAGAACTACGGCCCCCACAACGACACGCTCGCTCCGATGGCCTGTGTGTCGCCCGCGGCCATCGAGGAGTCGATCGCGGAGATTCAGCGGTGCGCAGAGCTCGGGTTCAAGGGGGTGTGCCTCCCGTGCAAGCCGGTGTTCGGTGCCCCCGATGTCGACGACCTCAACTACAACCTCCGCGAGTTCGAACCGCTGTGGGACTGCCTGGAGGACGTCGAGCTCCCGGTGACCTTCCACGTGTCCACCGGTCGCGATCCCCGGACCGCCCGTAGCCAGGGTGGAGCGATCATCAACTACGCGGTGCATTCGCTCGCCCCGACGATGGAGCCGCTGGTCAACATCTGCGCCTCGGGCGTGGCCGAGCGACACCCGAAGCTGCACTTCGGCGCGATCGAAGCGGGAATCGGCTGGGTCGCTTGGATGCTCGAGGCGATGGACGAGGCCTATCGCAAGCACCACATGTGGGTGCGCCCCAAGCTCGACGGGCTGCCCAGCGACTACTTCCGCCGTCAGGGGTTCGCCAGCTTCCAGGAGGACAAGCCCGGCCTCGCGGTCGCGAGCGAGTTCGGTCTCGTCGACAACTTCCTGTGGGCCAACGACTTCCCCCATCACGAGGGCACCTGGCCGTATTCGGCCCAGGCCATCGAGCGCCAGATGGGCCACCTCGACGACGGCGAACGGGCGAAGATCCTTGGCCTCAACGCCGCTCGGATCTTCGGCTTCGACATCCCCGAGCGATATCGACGACACGCGGACGCAGCCGCCCTCGCCCGCTAGGTCAGAAGGTCGAGCAGTTCGGTGATGTCGTGCCAGCAGGCGGTGCGCTGCGTGTCGTCGGACTGACCGAGTCGTACGACGACGGCATCGGCTGCTGGGCACACAGCGATGTACTGACCCTGGTATCCGCTGGCGAAGAACGTGCCGTGGCCGTCGTCGCCCAGCCACCGGTGCGCGCCGTAGGCGTGGTCGTCGACGCCCACCGACACGCCCGTGAGGGTTCGAGCGTGGTCCACCCAGCCTTGGGGAAGGAGGCGCCTCTCTCCCCACACACCATCGCGGAGGTAGAGGAGGCCGAAGCGGGCGAAGTCGAGAGCCGTCGCGAAGCAGTAGGAGGACGCCTTCCATGTGCCACGGGTGTCGAACTTGGGCGTCGCCGTGGTCATGCCAATCGGGTCGAAGAGCTCACGACGGAGGAACTCGCCCACAACGCGACCGTCCTGGGCGAGTCGGCGAGTGAGCGCTCGCCACAGCAGGTTGGAGGTGCCGCTCGAGTACAGGAATGTCTCGCCCGGTCGGGCTGCCACCGGTTGAGCGGCGGCATATGCGGCGACATCGTCGGTCCCGTCGCCTTCGGGATAGGTCTCGTCCCAGGCCAGACCCGACGTCATCCGGAGCAGGTGATCCCATGTGGCCGTCGGTGCGTGGCTCAGATCCGGAAGCCCGATTCGCTCGCCGGATCGATCCCTGCGATCCCGACGGCCGCGTGCGGCCACGAGACCGTCGGCGGCGACGAGTCGCCGGGTGGGGGAAGGGGAACGAGTGGATCCATGAGGGCGCCCGGTGAGAGCGCATCGGAATCTACCGAGATGTCCGACACCTCGTGCGCACTGACCTGCGCCTAGAGTCCGAGCGATGTCCCCGCCGACCCGACGGTTCGTCAGCCTCCTTGTCGTGTTATCGGTGATCTCGACCGCGTGTTCGTTCGGTTCGAGCGACGAGCCTGATGCCAGCGACGGGGCAGTGGGGACCACGACCGCGGCGGTGCCCACCGGAAACCCTGGCACCCTCGTGCCCCCGACCACCACGACCGAAGCGCCGATCTTCGCCCTGCCGATCGCG
>CAYUBX010000289.1:0-5013 GCA_964443165.1 uncultured Acidimicrobiales bacterium | reverse complement strand
CCACACGTAGAGCGCAGCGGCGACGGCAGCACTGGCGACGACGGCGAGGCCGGTGGCCATCGATGCCCCTGCGCTGCGCTGCGCGGTCGGCCTCTCGAGCGACAGCCCGAAGCGGGCAATCGGCCTCTCCACATCAGCGGGTGGGCGAGCGAGAGCCGGTCGGGGCTCTGAGGTCTCCCCTGGCTCGAACACCGTCGTCAGGGTACCGATCAACTCCCGGAGTGCAGTACCGGGCCGATCGGGTTGGTCCTCGCCTGCCGACCTGGGACACTCGACCCATGTCGTGGTGCGAGTCCTGCCAACTGCAGGTTCAACCTGCTGATGCGGCGGACGGTTCCTGTCCGAATTGCTCCGCCCCGCTGGCCGGAGCCCGTCGAAACGCCCGGATCCCGTGGCACTTCTGGGTCCTCGTGATGGCCGCTGGCGGGTACCTCGCCTTTCGCGGGGTCGAGGGCCTCGCCTGGTTGGTCGGCCTGCTGAGCTGAGCCGATCGCACCGTGTCGGGGTCGCTGCCGCCTCGCGCGAAATCGCATTCGTGGCTGGAATCATTCCGACCGCGACCCTGTAGTCTGGGCAGCCGGTTCAACCGATGGTTGGCGGCGGGCTGTGGCGCAGTTTGGTTAGCGCACTGGTCTGGGGGACCAGGGGTCGGAGGTTCAAATCCTCTCAGCCCGACCATTTTTCCCGGTAGGTGGTGTCGGCCCGTTCGAGGGCGGACAGCGCCTCCGTCGGCGAGGACGCCACCCCGAGCAGCGCGCGGTTCGCCTCCTTCAGAAAGCCCGCCTCGACGCAGCCGTCCAGGAACGCGACGAAGGGGTCCCAGAAGCCGCCGACATCGAGCAGAGCGGCCGGCAGTGCGTGAAGCCCGATCTGGGTCCAGGTGAGGGCCTCGAAGAGCTCCTCGAGGGTCCCGTACCCGCCGGGCAACGCGATCACCGCGTCGGACAGCTCGTACATGGTGGCCTTGCGTTCGTGCATCGACGAGACGCGGTGGAGCTCGCTCAGCCCCAGGTGCGATACATCTCGGGAGAACGTCTCGTCGGGGTACACGCCGATCACGTGGCCCCCTGCGGCCAGATGGGCGTCGGCCACGATGCCCATGAGGCCGGCGTCGCTGCCACCGAAGACGAGCTGAATGTCCTGCTCGCCCAGATGCGTGCCGAGCGCCGCCGCCATCTCGCCGTACAGCGGGTCGGCCCCCGGTGACGAGCCGCAGAAGACACTGATCGATCGGATCGACATGGCGGTCGAAGCTAGTGCCGGCCACTCAGTCGACGGTCATGGTTTGGTAGCGACGGACCCCCAGCAGGAGGGCGCCGACCGTGACCGCCGCCAAGATCACGATCGCGCCCGTGGGGGAGAGGTCGCCCAGGTTCAGCTCCACGCCGGTGGCGTCCGCGAGGATCGACCTCGTGTGGGCCCGGATGGCGAAGCGGGCGACCCCGGCTCCGGCGCTCGCGACGAAGCCCTCCCAGATGAGGACGTACAGGACGCCCCACACGAGGGTTCGGCGCGCGACGAGGCCGAAGGACGTGAAGAGAGCGCAGTAGGCGATCGAGCCGAGCACCACCGAGAGGATCGTGCCGTTGAGGAGGCCGCCGCCCGTCGTGACCAGAGCCGCGGCGAGAGCGGTCGGGATCAAGACAGCGGGTACCACGATCGTGAGCGCGGCGAGGAAGCCGGTGAACGGCACGACCCACGGGGCCACCGGAGTGAGCCAGAGGTAGACGAGCGTCTTGTCGTCGCAGATGTCGCCGAGCGCAGCACCGGCGAAGACGAGGGCGATCACCGGGACCACGACCCCGAGTCCCAGGTTGGACACGAGGGTGGCTCCGTCCTCGAGTTCCGCGATCCGGTTGGTGTTGCGGCCCGCGATCACCCCGACGAGCAGCACCAGGGCCCCGAGGGCCGCGACGACGAGGAGCCGGCCCCGGCTCCAGATCTGCCGTAGGACGAGCCGGTACGTCGCGGCGAGCGGTCCGGACACGCCGGGGCGACGGAGGGGTGGGGACGCGTCGTTCACCGGTTCTCCACGATGTACCGGAAGACCGATTCCAGGTCGTCGTCGAGGGGAGTGACCTCTCGTAGGGTCACCGACTCCTCCTGGGCGAGCGCGCTCACCGATCGGCCGAACTCGTCGGCGTCCACGCTGTCGACCGTCAGCGAGTCGCCGTCGACGCGAACACCGACGACGCCTGGGAGCTCGAGCAGTCGCCTGGCCAGCCTGCGAGGATCGGTTGCGCCGATCCGGATCTGGTGCGGCCGGTCGTCCATCAGACCCCGCAGTTCACGAAAGTCACCCGCGGCGGCCAGGCGCCCCTCCGCGATGACGACGACGTCGCTGCCGAGACGGGCCACCTCGTCGAGAACGTGGCTCGAGACCACCACGGTCACACCGTCTGCGCCGAGCTCGCGATACAGGGCGATGGCTTCGCGCCGCTGAACGGGGTCGAGCCCGGTCAGCGGCTCGTCGAGCAGCAAGATGCTGGGTCGGTGGACGAGAGCCTGCGCCACCTTCACTCGTTGGCGCATGCCCTTGGAGTATCCGCCGACAGCCCGACCTTCGGCGGGGTCGAGGCCGACCTGCCGCAGGGCCTGCGCCGAAGCGGCGGCCGGGTCCTCGATTCCGTGCATCGTGGCCGCGAGCCGCCCGCAGTCGAGCGCGCTCAGACCGTCGAACAACGCGTCCTGCTGCGGCACCAGTCCGATGCGGCCCCGGATCGCCAGGTCGGTTCGCGGATCGCGCCCAAGAACGCGGATCGTTCCGCGGGAGACGGGCAGCAGCCCGACGATCATCCGGAACAGGGTGGACTTGCCTGCTCCGTTGGGCCCGAGCAGCGCTGTGACCCCCGGCCCGAATCGGATGCTCACGTCCGACACCGCCACCACCGACCCGAACCAGCGGCTCACGTCGTCGCACACGATGGTGCCCTCCCCCGGCCCGGTCGGTTCGCCGATCGCGCTGGTGTCGGTCATCGGTCCGCCCGGAGGGTTCGGTACCGCCACCACGATGTTCCGAACGAGCCCACGATCCACGCGATCGTCGACGCCCACAGGGCGGAGGTGGACATGGCTGGCTGCGGATTGTCTGCTTCGCCGTAGATGCGGAAGACGAGCTCGAAGGGGAACACGAGAAGGTTGAGGCAGTACCAGTTGGCGGACAACTCCGCCGCCTCGACGAGGCTGGTGGTGAACGCGGCGCTCAGGAGCAGCACGAGCACGATGGCCGCAGACGCGACGCCGCGCCGATCCGTGAAGCTCGAGATGGCGAGCGAGACGCCCCCGTAGACGAGCGCCACCAGGACACCGCACAGCAGAACTCGCCCGAACACGCCCAGCCAGGCGTCGAGGCCATCGGGGCCCGCGCCCTCGAACGTGTAGCCGATGAGGAGGAGCAGCGGAGGCCCGACGGTCACGACGAGCAACGTGGCGACCACGGCCGCCGACCGGGCGAAGAGGTAGGTGGTGCGGGTGAGAGGGGTGGAGAGGTAGAGGGTGAGAAGTCCGTTGCGGCGGTCGGAGGTGAGGGCGTCGGGGGCCACGAACGCGGTGAACAGGACCAAGGCCGAGATGATGAAGAAGTAATACCCGCCGTACGAGGCGACCTCCTCGGGATCCAGCACATCGGAGAACAGGACCGCGAACCCCACGAACACCACGGCGGGTACGTAGGCGAAGACGGCGGCGAGGATGGGAAGCATCTTGTGCCGCGCCGCCCGGCCGAGGCCGAGAACCGCCCGCAACCCGTGGAGGGCGACGCTCTGAACGGCCCCCCTGGTCCCAGTTCGAGGACCGTCGTAGGTGCGGTAGCCGCGGTCGATGAGTCGGGCTCGGCTCGGCTCGGTCACCTCGCGCCTCTCTGGCTGCCAGGCGTGTCCCGGCCGACCCGTGAACGTGAGCCGGCCCGTTCGATCACCACGTCCTCCAACGAGATGCGGCGTTGTCCGAGCCGGTTGAGGCGAACGTTGGCCGACGCGACCGCATCACGGCACGCGTCGTACAGCCGGTCGTCGTCCACAGAGGGGAGAGCTGTCACACGAAGCGCGGTTCCGTCGACCTGGACGTCGTGGACCACGTCGTTGCCTCCGAGGAGCGCAGCGACCTGCGCCGCGGGGTCGGGGTGGTCGCGGGTGGCGACGAGTTCGATCTCGACGCCGACGGCGTCGCCCGCCAGGTCGCTGAGAGCTCCGGCGACGGCGAGGCGTCCGGCGTCGAGCACGACGACGTGATCGCAGACCTGCTCGACCTCGTCGAGGACATGGTTGGTCACGATGACGTCGATGCCGAAGTCGGCCTGCACGTTGCCGATGAGCTCGAGCATCTGCTCGCGCTGCATCGGGTCGAGCCCATCGGTCGGCTCGTCGAGGAGGACCAGCGCCGGGTCGGCCGCGAGCGCCTGAGCGAGCTTGACCCGCTGACGCTGACCGGTGGACATCGAGCCGAGCGGCCGGAAGCGCTCCTCGCCCAGGCCGACGAGGAAGAGGATGTCCGAGGCTCGCCCCCGAGCCTCGCCTCGCGGTAGGCCGCGGACCTCGGCCAGATGGCGGACGAACTCGTCTGCCGCCATGTTGTCGGGGAGCACGTTTCGCTCCGGCGAGTAGCCGACGCGGGTCCGCAGAACGGCGCCATCGCGGACGGGGTGCATGCCGAGTACCTCGATCGTCCCCTCCGTCGGCTCGAGCAGACCCAGCATCAGCTTGAACAGCGTCGACTTGCCTGCGCCGTTGGCGCCGACCACACCGGTGACGCCCGACGCGATCTCGAGGTCGACTGCGTCGAGAGCCACCACGGACCCGAAGTCCATGTGTAGCCCCGTGGTCCGCGCGACCGTCGCCATGGCTGACAAGTCTCCCACGGTGGCGGGTCAGCCGGTGTTCAGCTCGGCGGCCTTCTCCTCGGCCTTGGCCCAGCTGGCATGGACCAAGAGCAGCCGCCGGTACTGGACGAAGGGCTTGATGCTGTTGAGCGCCATGACCCCCGCGAGCTGCCCGTCGCGGCGGTAGCCCGCCACGA
>CAYUBX010000288.1:0-5021 GCA_964443165.1 uncultured Acidimicrobiales bacterium | reverse complement strand
CGAGTCGAGACCACGCCGGCCATGTCCGCTCAGATCAGCGTCGACGGCACGCCCAACAACAGCTGGGGCCTCAACTGGATGAAGATCACTCCTGGCCTCCACGAGGTCTGCTTCAGCGACATGCAGGGCTGGAGCACGCCGGAGTGCGAGGAGATCACCATCGTCGCGGGCGCCACCACCACCGTGCAGGGCAACTACGTCCAGCGCGGCACGCTCCAGGTGAACACCTCACCGGCGATCGAGTCGACGATTCTCATCGACGGCTTCCCGGCCAACGACTGGGGCAACTGGACCGACCATGCGCCCGGCGACTACGAGGTGTGCTTCAGCGAGGCCCTCATCGTCCCGAGTTGTCAGGTCGTGACAGTCACCGCAGGTGCCAACACCTTCGTCGTGGGTACCTGGGTTCCCTGATGACAACCCAGGGGCCGTCGCGTGGGACGACCCCTCTGAACCACCGGCCCGGTGCCCTTCCCGGGGGGCACCGGGCCCCGGTTCACAAGTTCTCAAGATCTTTGTTTACAAGCACACATTCGAGCGTTACAGTCACTCTGCGTGACTTCTAACGAGGTGGGCCAGCGCCCATGCCCTCACCAACCGGCACCAAGGAACAAGCAGCGATGAAAACCCCAACGCAAGCCAAGAGCCCCAACCGCACTCGGCAGTTCGTTCTGGGCACCATCGCGTTCTGGTTGGCGATGTTCGGCATGGCCGCAGCGCAGACCTACTCGACGAGCAGCGACCCGCTCTCGGTGACACCGCTTCCGCTCACGGCCGGCAATCCGGCCACAGTGAGTGGCGAGGGGTTCGAGCCGGGCAGCGACGTGGTCATCGTGCTGGTCGACACGGGGGCTGGCACCGAGATCGAGCTGGAGACCGTGACCGTCGATGACGACGGCAGCTTCACGGTGACCGTCGGGATCCCGGACGAGTTCAGTGGTGAGGGTCACATCATGGCCAAGGGTGTTGCCGCAGACGGCGCCCAGCGAGTCCTCGGAGGCCCCTCGGGGTCCGATGACGGTTCGCTGGCCCGCACCGGCAGCTCGCCCATGCCGTGGATTGTTGGCGGAACCTCGGCTGCGGCGCTCGGAAGCCTGCTGCTCGTGCTTGCACGGCGGCGACAGGAGCGAGTGGCGCAGACGGCCGGGTAGGCCACCGTGGCGACCGACACACGTCGGCGCCGCGTCGCCATCGTCGCAGGACTGGTCTTCGTTATCGCGAGCGTCACGGCGCTCGTCGTGACGGGGGCAGAAGAACCGGCAGAGACGGTGGAGATCGCCCTGGGCGATGTCTACGTCGACGAGGACCAGCAGCTCATCGCTGCCGTGTCCATGTCGAACGGCGACGCACTGCGTCACGAAATCGAGGTGTGGCTCACCGTCGGCCAGTTCGGCGACAGCGACGCCTGGAGCCGGCGAGTGGCCGAGCTCACCACACATCGCATCGACCTGCGAAGCGGTGAGGCCGAGGCGCTCGACTGGGAAGAGCCCGTCGCGGTCCCAGCTGGGTGGTACGAGGTGACCGCCTGGGCGCGGGTCGACGGCGGCCAGGTGCTCCAGATCCAGGCGCCCGAGGCCATTCAGTACCTCGACAGCGCACCCGCCTCCCGCGTGGCCACCCACGGCACCCGCCACGTCGAGGTCGTGACCATCGACCTCGACGGAGGCGACTTCGCCCGCATCGCGGGCGTCGTGAACGGGACGGCACCGGGCCCCGTGCTCGTCAAGGTCGACCTGCTGGGTGACGTGATCGGCCAGCCCTGGTGGTCGAGTCCCGCCGCCGCGACGTTCGTGGAGGAGACGGCACCGCTCGAGGGCAATCGGATCTCTTTCGGGTTCGACTCGATGCTTCCCCTGGGCTCGGGGATCTACGCGGTCCGCATCGAGCTCTGGGAAGGCGAGACCCTCCTCGACCAGATCCTCCTCGGCGATCGGATGACGATCTCCGAACCCTCCGAGACGATCCGCCGTGACCAGTTCCCGACGGGCCCGCTGGCCATCGTGTCTGTGGAACTCGACGCGGACGACCTGGCGAACACCCTCGCCACGGTCGAGATCCAGAACCTCTCCGACCAACCGGTCGAAGGTCTCATGTGGTGGCTGATGGCCGCCCCGGGCGATCCGACTCCATGGGAGTTCCCCGACGCCCGTTCGTTCGAAATCGGTCGCCGCTTCGAGCCATTCGAGCGCCGCACTGTGCGGTTGGCGATCGACGGTCCGCCCCCGACGGGACAGGGGTTCGAGCTCAGCGCTTGGGTCCACGTCCTGCCCCCCGACTCAGAGGATTCCGTCCACAGCGACGGGATCCGGCTGAGACAACTGATCAACGCCGTCGAGGCGTCCGATGAAGGAGCATGACGTGAACAACGTTCCGTCGCAGGAGACACCGCAGCCGAACCCGCAGGTGTCCGTCATCCTGCCCTGCCTCAACGAGGAGGAATCGATCAGCCAGACGATCGCCGAGGCCTGGCAGGGCCTCGAGGCGGGTGGCTACATCGGCGAGGTCGTCGTGGTCGACAACGGCTCCACGGACATGTCGGTGGCTCTCGCACTCGAAGCCGGCGCTCGCGTGGTGTTCGAGGACCGTCGAGGCTACGGCGCAGCGCTTCGACGCGGCATCGCCGAAGCACACGGCGAGATCGGCGTCATGGCCGATGCCGACCTCACCTACGACCTCCCCAACCTCGGCGAGCTCGTCCGCCTCGTCGAAGTTGGCGCCGACCTCTCCATGGCGTGCCGAC
Organism: uncultured Acidimicrobiales bacterium; assembly: GCA_964443165.1. Taxonomy (GTDB): domain Bacteria; phylum Actinomycetota; class Acidimicrobiia; order Acidimicrobiales; family Poriferisodalaceae; genus JAYPWI01. The sequence continues at coordinate 2,281 of CAYUBX010000288.1, read as the reverse complement.
TCGACGGCCTCAACCGCGACTCCATGCCCTTCCTCCACCGCATGCTCGGCACCCCGGTGCTCAGCTTCATGCTGCGGCGGGTCACCAAGGGCGAGGTGACGGTGCGCGACAGCCAATCCGGGTACCGAGCGTTCAACATCTCCCGCATCCGAGCTCTCCATCTCCAGGGCGACGGGATGGAGTTCGCCTCCGAGATGCTCTTCCAGGCGTCGCTCGCCCGGTACCGCGTCAAAGAGACCCGGCTCCCGTACCGACCCCGCGTCGGCGAGTCCAAGCTCAACACCCTCGAGGACGGCCTCCGCCACCTCAAGCTCCTCACCCTGCTTGCGCCTCGCATGGCACTGCTGTGGCCGGGCGTCCTGCTCGCGATCCTCGGTCTGGGTCTCACAACGGCCTCGCTCGGCCAGCCCGGTGGGCTCGAGATCGGCGAGGCGAGCTGGCAGCCCGTGTTCTTCGGACCGATCGCGTTCGTGATGGCCTCACTGCTTCTCGTGGCGTACATGGTCTTGAGGGTCGCCAGCCCGTTGCGGGCACTCCCGGCCACCCCGCTCACCCACCACAAGACGCGACTCAAGGTGCTCGCGGCAGGCGCCAGCATGCTTGTGGCCGGCATCGGCATCAATGCCGTGCTGTTCGCGACATGGGTCGGGGGAGGTTCGTCGTGGGAGAACAGTCTCGCCCTCGCCGGCCTGGCGCAGGCTCTGATCTTGAGCGGCGCGATCTGGCTGACGAGCGCGTTCCTCTACTGGCTCCTGAAGCGTCAGGCGGCCTACGGCGTCGGCCGCACTCAGGCCGCGATGGAGCTCGCGTCAACAACAACATCGTCGTGACTCGCGTCCTGGCCTTCTGCGACTACTACCAGCTGCCGATGGGAGGTGGTGCAGAGATCGTGTCGGCCGAGGTGTACGCACGCCTGGCGGAGTCAAAGGAGTTCGACATCACCGTGGTAAGTGGCGTTCCCGGCCGCCGCCGACGGGATGCAGACGATGGGTCCGTGCGCGTCCTGCGCTCGCGCGGCTTCGACCTGTCGCGCCTTATCGGTGGCCAGTTCTCCGTCGCACCCGGCCTCCCGGTCGCTGCCTGGCGCGCCTCGCGCCGGTCACGCCCCGACGTGGTGCATGCCTCGAGCATCCACTTCGTCGGGTCGCTGGTTGGAGCGCTGTTCGCCGGCATCCGCCGCGTGCCGCTGGTCACGACCTGCCATCTGTCAGGGCTCGATGCGCTTCCCGACCGGACCCGGCGGATGGCTGCGCTGTACGAGAAGACGGTGGGCCGGTTCATTCTCCGCCGCTCCGCCAAGGTGATCGCGGTGTCCGATGCAGTGCGCGACCACGTGGTGACGCTGGGCGTCGCCCCGGACGCCATCGACGTCGTCGCGAACGGTGTCGATGCTGACCGATTCCGGCCAGCCCCCTCCTCCGACGACGTCGTGCGGCTCGCGTTCGTCGGTCGCCTGATCGCCAACAAGGCCCCCCTCGAACTCCTCGACGCGGTCGCCGAGATCGACGACGAGCACATCGAGGTGCTGATCGCGGGTGACGGACCTCTCGCCGAGGAGGTGGCGATGCGGGCCAAGGCCGACGACCGTCTGCGTCCGCTCGGGCATCTCACAGAGGTCCAGGACGTCCTCAACGCGAGCGAGATCTTCGTTCGAACGTCGACGACCGAGGGCCGGTCGCTCGCCATCCTCGAAGCGATGGCGGCCGGATGCGCCGTCGTGGTGTCCGACATCCCGGCGAACGCCGAGATGGTCGCCCACGAGGAGACGGGTCTTCTCGTCCCTCCCGATGACGTGGGTGCTCTCCGCGCCGCGCTTCAACGGCTGCTCGACGACCATGATCTCCGGGCACGTCTCGGAGCCGCCGCTCGCCGCGAGGCGGAGCGCACGTCATGGGCCACGACGAGCACCGACACGGGGGCCGTTCTCAGAGAAGCACACCTGGCGACCTGGTGAGCGCACAACCGCCCGCGTCCCGATTCCGTTCGATCCGCATGGCGGGCAGCGGATCGCGTGGGTGGGATCGTGGCAGCTGGTGGCCGAAGGGAACTGCGGCAGCGGCCGTCCGCTTGCCACCAGCACCCGATGGCATGGAGGGGCTCGCGGCGCGAAGGTTGACATCGCGGGAACACGCTGCCCTCCTCGACTTCCTCGAAGGCGCCGGGGTCCGCTTCGTCTGCAACTGCGGTCCGATCGGTGAGCTGACCGCTGGGAAGCCGCCGCGCGCTCGAGGCCGGAAGCGGAACTCTGCTGCGCCGCCGCCCCGACCACCGGAGCGCCCCG
>CAYUBX010000287.1:0-5044 GCA_964443165.1 uncultured Acidimicrobiales bacterium | reverse complement strand
GGTCACCTCGCGGAGGCGGTCGAGGGCCGGCCAGGGGCGCTCGGGGTTCACGTGATCGGCGGTCACCGGGGAGACTCCGCCCCAATCGTCGATGCCCGCCTCGAGCAGGCCGCCGAAGTCGTCGGAGAGGTTCGGTGGGGCCTGGAGGTGGATCTCGCGAGGCAGGATCAGGCGGGCGAGGGCGATGGCCTGCAGGTACTCGTCCTCGGGGCACGGCGGTGCCTTGTGCATGGCGGTGCCGAGCTTGGGGAGGAAGTTCTGGACGATGACTTCTTGGATGTGGCCGTGTCGTTCGTGGCTCGCGGCGATGGCCTGCAACGCCTCGATTCGATCGCTGAGCGACTCGCCGATCCCGACCAGGATGCCGGTGGTGTAGGGAATCTTCAGCTCGCCGGCTGCCTCGAGCGTTGCGAGACGACGTTCGGGCACCTTGTCGGGAGCGCCGCGGTGGCATTCGAGATCGGGGTTGAGCGACTCGAGCATCATCCCCTGGCTCGGCGACACCTCGCGCAGACGGGTGAGCTCCTCGGGATAGAGGGCACCGGGGTTGGCGTGGGGCAGGAGCCCGGTCTCGTCGCGCACCAACCGGCACATCGCCACCAGGTAGTCGATCGTGGACTCGTAGCCGTTGTCGTCCAGCCACTCCTGCGCTGCCGGATACCGCAGCTCCGGTCGTTCGCCGAGCGTGAACAGTGCCTCGTGACAGCCCTGCATCGCCCCCTGGGTCGCGATCTCGAGGACCTCCTCGGGGTGGAGGTACGGCGACTCCAGCCGCGCGGGCGGCTGGGCGAACGTGCAGTAGCCGCACTTGTCGCGACACAGCATCGTGAGGGGAATGAAGACCTTCGGGCTGTAGGTCACTCGTGTCCCGAACGCCTCGTCGCGAACGGCGGCAGCGCGCTTCAGCAGGGCGGCCAGGGGAAGCTGCAGCAGCTCCCCCACGTCGACTGCTCCCTGTGCGGGGACCTGGGCGAGGGTCACGATGCCTCCACGGGTTCGGCGCGCGAACCCTCGGTGCTGGTGTCGCGCCCGGGGCCGGGCCGACTACGGATGTCGCTGGGGGACAACGGGTCGTGGCAGGTGGGACAACGCGTCACCTGCTCCAGAGGGGTGCCGCAGTCCGCATGGACGAGCAGCGTCGGCGGCCCGCCGTCGCTGCACCACCGGTCACCCCATCCCATGAGGGCCACCAGGCTCGGCGAGAGATCGCGACCCTTGTGGGTCAGCAGGTACTCGTGACGGACCGGCCGGTCCTGGTACGGCACCTTCTCCACGATCTCCGCGTCCACGAGCTTCGCCAAACGATCGGCGAGCAGGTTGCGTGCGATCCCGAGGTCCTCCTGCAACTGTCCGAACCGCCGAACGCCGCGAAACAGATCGCGCAGAATCAGCAGCGTCCACCGGTCACCCACCAGAGCGAGGGTGCGCTGGATCGAACAGGTACCGGACGAGTCCCCCATGACGCAGGGCAGCGTAGGGAGGTGAGTTGCAAAAAACAACTCTCTTGTGGGGCAACCCTCACTCGCTCGACCCGTCACTCGAACGGGCGGGGCGTCAGCGCAGGGAGTCCGCCTTGGTCTCGAGGCTCTGGAGCAGCTCGTCGAAGCTCTTGACGAAGGCGGAGACACCCTCTTGTTCCAGAACCGCTGCGACGTCGTCGAGGTCGACCCCGACAGCTGTCACGGCGTCGAGAAGGCCCTGGGCTGCGGCAGGTTCGGCGTCGATTGTGCGGGCGACCGTGCCGCGGGCAACGAAGGCGTCGATCGTGGCGTCTGGCATCGTGTTGACGGTGTCGGGGCCGATCAGTTGGTCGACGTAGAGCGTGTCGGGATAGTCGGGGTTCTTGGTGCTCGTCGAGGCCCACAGCGGACGCTGCACTCGGGCGCCCCGAGCCGCGAGCGCCTCCCAGCGCGGCCCGCTGAAGGTCTCGGCGAACGCGGCGTACGCGACCTGGCCCTGAGCGACGGCGGCCTTGCCCTGGAGCGCACGCGCGTCCTCGGTACCGATGTCGCTGAGGCGACGGTCGATCTCGGTGTCGGTCCGGCTGATGAAGAACGACGCCACGCTGGAGATGTGTGACAGATCCTCGGCTCCAGTGTCGACCGCGGCCTCGAGCCCTGCGATGTACGCCTCCATCACCTCGCGGTAGCGCGGCACGGAGAAGATCAGCGTGACGTTGATCGACCGACCCTCGGCGATCATTTGGCGGATGGAGGCAAGGCCCTCAGCCGTCCCGGGGATCTTCACCATGAGGTTGGGCTGCGCGATGAGCTCGTGCAGCTCACGGGCGGCCTTGGTGGTGCCCTCGGTGTCTCGGGCCAGAGCTGGGTCGACTTCCACCGAGACGAATCCGTCCGCGCCGCCCGACGAGTCGTAGACCGGTCGGAGTGCCGCGAGGGCGCCCTCGATGTCGCTGGTCACCAGGTTCCAGTAGGCGGTCTCGGTCGTGGCGCCGCCCCGCACGAGCTCGCCGAACTGATTGTCGTAGTCGGCGCTGCCATCGATGGCCTTCTGGAAGATCGCCGGGTTGGACGTGAGGCCGCGGATTCCGTCCGCGACCCATCGATCGAGCTCGCCACTCGTGATCCAGCCGCGCCGCAGGTTGTCGAGCCACGGACTCTGCCCCTGCTGTTCGAAGAGCGAGACGAGGCGGTTGGGCTGACCTGCGCTGGGTGGGGTCACGTGGATCTCCGGTTCAGGTGATGAGCGAGCGGGCAGCTCGCTCGACTGCCTCGGCGGTGAAGCCGAGCTTCTCCATCGCCACGTCGCCCGGCGCGCTCGCGCCGAAGCGGTCGATCGTGACGGCGAGGTCGGCGTAGCGGTCCCACCCGAGCGACACGCCTGCCTCGACACCGACGACGGGGACACCCTCCAAGAGCACCTCGTCGTGATACTCGTCGTCCTGCTCGTCGAACAGCTCCCATGACGGCATCGATACGACTCGCGTCGCGATCCCGTCTTCGGCGAGCGACGCCGCGGCGTCGACGCAGAGCTGCATCTCGCTGCCCGTACCCGCGAGGATCACAGCCGGCTCGGGCGCGTCGATGAGGACGTAGGCGCCGCGCGAGACCTGGCCGTCGCGCGCGGTCCCTTCGAGAACCGGTACGTTCTGCCTGGTGAGAATGATCGCGGTGGGGCCGTTGCGTTCGACGGCGATCGCCCAAGCTTGGGCGACCTCGTTGGCATCGGCGGGACGGATCACCGGCAGCTCCGGGATGGCGCGCAGCGACGCGACGTGCTCGATCGGCTGATGGGTGGGACCGTCCTCACCGACCCCGATCGAGTCGTGGCTCCAGACGAACGCGACCTTCGCGTGGCTGATGGCCGCCATGCGGACGGCGGGCCGCATGTAGTCGGCGAACACGAGGAAGGTGCCGACAACCGGCAGCACGCCGCCGTGGAGGGCCATGCCGTTGGCGACTGAGCCCATGCCGTGCTCGCGCACCCCGTAGTAGAGCTTGCGCCCGTCGGGGGTCTGGGGCGTCATCACCTCAGCCGCAAGATCGGTGCCGGTGTTGCCCGTGAGGTCCGCGGCGCCCGACACGATGGCGGGCACGACGTCGGCGATCGCGTCGAGAACCTGGTTGTTGGCCTTGCGAGTCGCAACCGAGCCGCCGGCTTCGTAGGAGGGAAGCGCATCGGTCCAGCCGGGCAGACCGCGGCCGCTGAGCAGAGCCTCGAGTCGTTCGTCGTCTGAACCGCTCGCGGCGAGCCGCTTCTCCCAGCCCTCGCGCTGCACGGCGCCACGCTGTCCGGCCGCTCGGTAGGCGTCGAGCACGTCGGAGGCGACGGCGAAGGTCGCCTCGGGGTCCATTCCCATGGCGACCTTGGCAGCAGCGATCTCCTCGGGGTCGGTGATCGCGCCGTGCGCGCCCGGCGTGTCCACCGCGTTGGGTGCGGGGAAGCCGATGTGACTCCGGACGATCACCAGCGACGGCTGGTCTTCGACGGCGGCGGCGCGGTCGAGCGCTGCTTCGAGCGCCTCGCAGTCCTCGGAGGCCTCGCCCAGATCCTCCACGTGCCACCCATAGGAGCGGAAGCGGCCCGCCGCGTCGTCGCTGTAGGACAGATCCGTGGTGCCGTCGATCGTGATGCGGTTGTCGTCGTACACCGCGACGAGACGGCCGAGCTGTTGATGGCCGGCAAGCGAGGCCGCTTCGTGGCTGACGCCCTCCATGAGGTCGCCGTCGCCAACGATGGAGAAGATCCAGTGGTCGCAGAGCTCGGCGCCGAGGCGAGCGCGCAGATGGCGCTCGGCGATCGCCATGCCGACCGCGTTGGCGATGCCCTGACCGAGCGGGCCGGTGGTCACCTCGACCCCCGCGGTCACCCCGACCTCGGGATGGCCGGGCGTCGAGGAGCCCCACTGGCGAAAGTCCTCGATGTCGGTGAGGTCGAGGCCGTGTCCCGTGAGGTAGAGCATCGAGTAGAGCAACATCGACGCGTGGCCAGCGGAGAGAATGAAGCGATCGCGATCCGGCCACTCGGGGTGTGTCGCGTCGTAGTTCATCGTGCGCGTGAACAGGACGTGGGCGAGGGGTGCGAGGGCCATCGCCGTGCCCGTGTGGCCACTGTTGGCCTTGCTGACCGCGTCGAGCGCGAGGGCGCGCACCACGTTGATCTGGCGGATCTCGAGATCGGTCGTCACATGGCCTCCTGACGCCGGGAGCCTACTCCGGGCCACCCTGCGCTCCGGGTCTTTCCCCGATGTCGAAAGCGCAGCTCAATCGCTGAACAACGCGGTGGATGCGGTGAAGCCGTGAACGAAGTTGCGGCCGCCCACGGGACCGATCTCGCCGGCACAGAACATCCCCGCCACGGCGCTTCCAGTCACGTTGTCGACGACCAGGGACGCGTCGTGGTCCGGGTCGGGGAACATGTGGCTTCCGCGGCCGTTGCAGGTGAAAAGCAGTGCGCCCTGTGCAGTGGCCTGCTGGCGGAGCATCTGCCGAAGATCGGCGTCGGCGCTGGCGGCGTCGCGGACCTGAAACTGGACGGTCGCGCCCACCTGAGCCTGCTCACCGATCATGACCGCTCCGCTCGA
>CAYUBX010000286.1:0-5048 GCA_964443165.1 uncultured Acidimicrobiales bacterium | reverse complement strand
ACATAGTTGTCGCGCAGCGACAGGTTCTCGCCGCCGTTGACGCCGATGATGCCCTTGCCCGTGTCAGCCACCGCCTGGAACAGCGCCTCCAGTTCGTTGCGATCGGCCCAGCGGCTCGGGATCGGGGAGCCGTCCGCGCCGAGGTGGGTCTGAGCGAAGCTCGTCGCGAACCCCACTGCGCCCGCGTCCATGGCATCACGAATGATCACCGCCATGGCCTCGAGCTCCGCCTCGTTGGCCGGGCGGCCGGTGGCCTCTTCGCCCATGGCGTAGAGGCGCAACGCGGTGTGACCGATGTAGGCGCCGTAGTTGAGGACGGTGCCGCGGCGGGAGACCGAGTCCAGGTAGTCCGGGAAGGTCTCGAAGTCCCACGGCACGCCCTCCAAGAGGGTCGCGGAGTTCATGTCCTCGACCTTCTCCATCGTGTTGGCCATGAGCTCCTGATCACCGGGCCGGATGGGAGCGATCGAGAAGCCGCAGTTGCCGGCGACGACCGTGGTCACGCCGTGGTAGCAGGACGGCGTGAGCGCGGGATCCCAGAACACCTGAGCGTCGTAGTGGGTGTGGATGTCGATGAAGCCGGGCGCGACAACGCATCCCTCCGCGTCGACCACCCGATCGCCGGAGAGATTCTCCCCCACCTCCGTGATGCGCCCTCCGCTGATGGCGACATCTGCGCGACGGCCGGGTTGGCCCGTTCCGTCGACCACAGTTCCGCCGGAGATGACGGTCGTGGTGCTGTCCTCGGTGATGTTCATGGCTGTACCCCCTACGTCTCCCCGAGGTTACTCCCGGGCGATGCAGGCGATCAGCGAGAGGTGATGAGGGCCCAGGGGTCGGGGGTGATGCCGATGGGGACGCCGATGAGCGCGGGGCGCCGAGATTCGATGGCACCGCGCACTGTGGCCTCGAGCTGTTCGGGCGTTTCGACGTTGTGACCCGCGATGTCGAAGGACGCGGCCAGCGCGGCGAAATCGGGATTCGCCAACTCGGTCCCGTAGTGATCGCCCTCGAACTGGTTCTTGTGCATCCGCTGGACGTTGCCGTACGCGCCGTCGTGGAACACGACCCCGACAAGCGGGATGTCGTAACTGGCGACCGTCGCCAGCTCCGACATGCCGTACCCGAAGCCTCCATCGCCCGAGATGCTGACGACAGGGCGATCGGGGTTGGCGACCGCCGCGCCGATCGCGGTCGGGTATCCGTACCCCAGAGTGCCCTGATAGCCCGGGTACACGTAGCTGCGAGGAGCGTGGACCGGGAAACCGAGCATCGACGCGTATCCCACCTGCGTGAGTTCGTTCACCAGAACGGCGTCGTCGGGCATCGCGCGGCGCAGCGAATGGACGAAGCCCATCTGCGGTTCGAGCGTCGCGACACGCTCCTCGGCGCGGGCCCGGACCTCGTCGAGGTCGTCCGCCCACGGTGCTCGCTCATCGAGCCGTTCGGCGAGCGCGCGGCACGCCGCAGCCCCGTCGCCGACGACCGTCGCGTCAAAGGCTCGCGGCTCGCCGAACGCCGCATCGTCGATATTGATAGAGATCACCGAGGCGTCGGCTGCCACAGGGAGAGGACCACTGCGCATGTCCAGGCCGCGCGACCCCACCATGACGACGCAATCGGCTCGCTGCAGGATCTCCTTGCCGCCCATGAGCATCGTGGCGAGCGGGTGGCGATCGTCGTAGGCACCGCGACCGTTGCTGCTGCAGGTCAGGGGCGCGCCGAGCGTGTCGGCGAGGGCGGCGAGGTCATCCCAGGCCTGGCCGACGACCGCTCCACCGCCGGCATAGATGGCGGGGCGTTCGGACGCCGCCATCAGCTCGGCGGCGGCCTCCAGCTCAGCAGCACTGCCGGGCGATGGTGGCGGCGGCGCCTCGCTGCCGATCACGGCGGTGGGCGCCGCACCGCTGAGCACGTTGGGGGGCAGCTCCACGGCGACCGGCCCTGGGCCGGCCGCGAGCCTCGCCATGGCCCCGTGCAGTGCGCCAGCGACGTGTGCCGGATCGTGGACGATCTCGGAATGCCTGCACAGCGAGGCGATGATCGCCGACTGATCGGGGATCTCGTGCACCATTCCGAGCCCGCGACCGATCCCGCGGCTCGGGATCTGCCCGGACACGAGCAGGATCTTCGACGAGCACGCGAGCGCCGTCACCAGCCCGGCACCCGCGTTGAGCACCCCAGGGCCCGGCACGACGAGCCCTACCCCGACGCGGCCGCTCGAGCGGTAGTACCCGTCCGCTGCGTAGGTAGCCGTCTGCTCGTGACGAACAGCGACGAATTGGATGTCTCCGCGAACCGAGGACAGGCCGTTTGTGGCGTAGTCGAGTTGCACCCCTGGGATCCCGAAGATGTGGGTGACACCTTCCTCCACCAGCTGGCGGGCCATGAGCTGGCCGCCTGTGATGGTCCCCGTGTCGCTGCCTGTACCCGTCGCCGATGCCATGTGGTGATGCTAGGGAACGCGGGCCAGCACGACGTGGGCGGCGACTCCTAGGCTCGCAGCGTGCTGCCGACTCACCACCCGGGCGAGACGCCCTACCTCGAGGGCATCACCGTCCTCGACTTCACCCAGTACCTCGCGGGTCCGTCCTGCACCCGCCTCCTCGCGGAGATGGGAGCCGACGTGATCAAGGTGGAGATCCCACCGTACGGCGACCCCACCCGCCCCGCTCCCCCGCGCAAGAACCGCCGGTCGGCGTACCACGTCCAGCAGAACCGCGGGAAGCGAAGCCTCTGCATCGACCCGTCGCGCCCCGAAGCGGTCGAGCTGCTGAAGGAGTTGGTCCGCGAGGTCGACGTCGTCGTGGAGAACTACAGCCCGGGCGTCATGGAGCGACGCGGCCTGGGCTACGAGGACCTGCGGGCCGTCAATCCGCGGATCATCATGTGCTCGATCTCGGGGTTCGGTCAGACCGGGCCGCTCAGCAGCAAGACTGCGTACGACTTCATCGCCCAGGCCTACGCCGGAATGATGCACATGACGGGAGATCCGGAGGGGCCACCGATGCTCACGGGACTCGGCGTGGCCGACACTTCGACGGGCGTTCACGGCTTCGCAGCCATCGGCTACGCACTCTTCCGCCGCGATCGCACCGGCGAGGGCAGCCACCTGGACATCGGGATGGTGGACGCGATGTACCACATGCAGGAGGTCGCGGTCTCCAGCCCGTCGCTCGACCCCGACTTCGAACCGATGCGCAGCGGCCGCTTCTACGGCGCGGTCGTCCCCGCGGGTGCCTTCAAGGGTCCCGAAGGGTGGATCGTGGTCTTCTGCGCCGAGAACCAGATCGCATCGCTGTGGACGGCGATGGATCGGCCCGAGCTCGCAGAAGATCCGCGATTTCGTCGTAACCCGGACCGGCTGCAGCACCGAGATGAGGTCACCGAGCTGATCGAGACCTGGATGGCGACGTTCTCCACCGATCACGAGGTCATCAACGCCCTCGAAGCGCATCGGGTTCCGTGCGGCCTGGTCGTCCGGCCGTGGGAGCTCGATCAGGCCCACCCGCACTTCACCGAGCGCGGCACGGTCCGCACGGTGGACGACCCCTACACCGGACCGCTGATGGTGCCCGGATTCCCGTTCCGGTTCAGCGATGCCCCCGACCTGCCCGACCTGGTGGCCGCCGACATCGGCGAGCACAACACCGAGGTCCTGGCCGACCTCCTGGGCTACGACGGCGATGCAGTCGCCGCGCTCGAAGCGGACGGCATCTTGTTCAGCAAGACCCGCGACGAAGGATGACGGAGCGGCCGTTCGCGGATCTCGTCGTCGTCGAGCTCGGCGGCTCTCTCGCGGGTGCGTACTGCGCCAAGCTCTTCGCGGATCACGGTGCCACCGTCATCCGCGTCGGTGAGGACTCCCTCACCCCGGCCCAGCGTGTCTACGCCCACCGGGGGAAGACCGACGCAGCGGACCTCACCGCTGCACCGCTCCGCGAGGCCGACCTGCTGATCGAGAGCTCGGCCACCGGACCGCTGCCCGAGCTGCCCGTCGACGGTTTCGACGGCGTGCGGGTGCGGCTCACGCCATACGGTTCCACCGGACCCGCGGCGACCTGGCGCGCTAGTGACGCGACGCTCTACGCCCACTCCGGGCACACGCACCTCACCGGCGATCCGGACCGGGAACCGCTGACGTCCGCGCCGCATCACCCGTCCTACGCCGCGGGTCTGTTCGGCTTCATCGGAGCGATGGGGGCGCTCATCGACCGCGAACGGTTCGGGCGGGTCCACGACGTCGACGTGAGCCATTTCGAGGTGCTCGTCGCGCTGCACCAGCTGCTGTTCATGCGGTACCAGCTGGGCAAGGACGTCATGCGCCGGATGGGCAACCGGTACACCGGGCAGGGCCAGCCGAACGGCTTGTACGAGTGCGCCGATGGGTGGATCGCAATCTCGGCACCCACAGACCCGCAGGTGGAGATGCTCCTGCTCGTCGCCGGGCTGTCGCATCTGCTCGATCATCCGATGATCGGCTCGCCCATGGACTTCCAGAGCCACCCCGACATCCTCGATGCCGAGCTCGGTCCCTGGCTGAAGACACTCCCGATGCTCGAGGGGGCGGAGCTGCTGCAATCGGTTCGAGTACCGGCCGCCCCCGCTCGGCCCATGCTCGGGCTGCTCGACGACGAGCATCTGGCGGACCGCGGGTTCTGGACACAGGTCGACGGCTACACGGTGCCCCGGCCGAGCTTCACCTTCAGCAACGCCACAGGCGTGGGCACACCGCTGCGCGAGGGGGGCCGGTCGGGCCCGCTGAGCGGTGTGCGCGTCCTCGACATGGCGAAGGTCTGGGCCGGCCCGTTGGCCGCGCGCACGCTCGCCGAACTTGGCGCAGAAGTCATCCAGGTGGAGTCGCCGTGGAATCGTGGCCCCCAACGGATCCCCGAATCGCTCGTGTGGTCGATGAGGCTCTTCCCCGACAACGAACAGGGCGATGAGCAGTGGAATCGCAACGGGCACCTGATCAAGTACGGGTTCGAGAAGAAGTCCCTGGTGCTCGATCTCACGAAGCAGGCGGGCGTGGACACGTTCCTACGTGT
>CAYUBX010000285.1:0-5057 GCA_964443165.1 uncultured Acidimicrobiales bacterium | reverse complement strand
CCTCCCCTGCTCCTGACCCACGGAAATGGCCTCAACGCCGGAATGTGGGCCACCGTCGTTCCCCACCTCAGCGATCACTACCACTGCCACGGCCTCGACTTTCGGGGTCACGGTGCCTCACGGCAGGTGACCCCTGGCTTCTCGGTGGACCGCGAGTTCTTCGTCGCGGAGGTCCTGGGCGCCGTCGAACGCCTGGGCGGGCCCGTGGCCGCCGTGGGCCACTCCCTCGGTGGCGCGACCATGGTTCGTACCGAGATGGAAAATCCGGGCACCTTCCTGCGCCTATTCGCCTTCGAGCCGGTCATCGTCCCTCCAGGGGGCCCGCGGCCGGACGCGGAGCATCCGCTCGTCGTCGCCTCTCGCAAGAGACGGACGCGCTTCGATTCTGTCGAGGCGGCGATTGCGAGATTCCGAAGCAAGCCGCCCTACTCGGACTGCGAGGAAGCAGCTGTTCGGGCCTATGTCGAGCTCGGCACGACTTCGGTCGATGGCGGGCCGGAGGTCGAGCTCACCTGCTCGGGCGACACCGAGGCGCGTGTGTTTATGAGCGGAGTCCCGACCGACTTCGGCGATCTCGCGGCGGTCGGGTGCCCGACCGCGGTGGCACGCGGCGAAGAGATCTCCGGCGGCAACGAGATCCCCCCGATGATGGCCGCACCGATCGCCGAGTCAGTCCGCGACGGACGTCTCGTTCCGATGGAGGGCCTCACCCACTTCGGCCCCATGGAGAACGGCTTGCAGGTCGCCGTCGCGATCCTGGAGTTCCTGAGCGAGTAGCCCTCAGGCGGCAGGCAGCGAGGCGGGATCGAGGCCGTACAGGTCGACCACGTTGCCCCACACCATCTTCTCCTTCTCGTCCTCGGCCACCTCGCTGAGAATGTCGTCGAGAATCGGGCGGCTGTTGGGCCAGATGGAGTCGTGGTGCGGGTAGTCGTTGCCCCACAGCAGGTTGTCGACGCCGATCGAATGGCGGGTCGCGACACCCTCCGCGTCGTCTTCGAACGTCACCCAGAAGTTGCGGTCGAAGAACTCCGAAGGCTTCATGGTCAGGTCGTCGCTGACCTCCCAGGGCGTCCGATAGGCGGCGTGGTCGAGGCGCTGTTTGAAGTGGCCGACCCAGCCGGTCTCGTACTCCGCGGCCACGAACTTGAGGCCCGGGAACCGCTCGACGACGCCGCCACAGATCAGGTCGATGATCGTGTTGACGATCGTGGTGTGGGCGAGCGTGTACCCCTTGAGGTGACCGCCGGGCGTGCCCCAGTGTTCGGGCATGCCGCCCTCGAAGGACTGGCCGGTGAAGATGTGCATCGTGAGCGGCACGCCGTACTCCTCGGCGCGGGCCCAAAAGGGGTCGAAGTCGGGGTGGTTGTATGGCTTCTTCGGGTCGACGTGAGCGGGAATGGCAAAGCCGCGCACACCGCGCTCGGCCGAACGGTCGATCTCCGCGATCGCGGCGTCGACGTCGGGAAGGGACAAGCACCCGATGCCGATCAGCCGGTGGCGATCGACCGAGCAGTAGTCGAGAACCCAGTCGTTGTGCTGGCGGAACGCTGCAGCTCGCACTTCATCGTCTTCGACGGCGAAGGTGAACATGCTCAGGCTGGGGTACATCACCTCGCCGACGATGCCGTCCTGGGTCTGCTCGTCGAGCCGGGCCGTCGAGTCCATCACCCCGGGATTGAAGCCGTCGTAGCCCAGCGCGATGCGCTCGTGGGTGGCTGGATCGTCGAGGCGGGCACCGGCGATTCCGAGGCGGCCCACCGACAGGGGCCGGCTCACACCGGGGACGAACAGCCACGTGCCCGGCTTGTCGTCGACGTCGTCTTTGATGAACGGAGCCCGGTCGCCGTAGCGGTCTCGCAGGCCGGCGAAGACCTCCGCGGCCTCGACCACGTGTGAATCACAGCTGTAGTAGCGCATGGTGCCCCCTCGTTGCTCCCGAGTGGGTCCAGGCTATCCCGATTCGTGCGCCCTATTCCGTGAGCGCGGCCTCGGACTCCGGGCTCCCTGCGATGCGGCTATGCCACATGATGCGGACCTGGTCGAACGGCCACGGCGTGGCCTGGTGCATGAGCCGGCGATTGTCCCAGAGCACCGCGTCGCCCTCGCCCCACTGGTGGTGATAGATCCGGCTGGGGTCGCTCACTGCGAAGGCATTCAGTTCGGCCAAGAGCGCGTCGGACTCGGTGGACCCTATGCCCACGACGTCATAGGCGTGGCGGCCGATGTTGAGGTTCCTCCGGCCCGTCTCTGGGTGGTCCTTCACCAACGGGCGCACCGATACCGGCCCGTCGTGGAACCCGTATCCGCCGTAGGTGTCCTCACCCCCCTCATCCGCGGCGTTCACCCGCCCGTCCTCCACGGCGGATGCGTGGTGGCCCACCTTGGCCTGCGAGTGATACAGCGAGTGATGGGCTCGCAGGCCTGCGATTCGCTCGCGCGTGTCCTCATCGAGTGCGTCGTAGGCGGCGCGCATGTCGGCGAAACCGGTCGCACCGCCCTCTCCGGGCACCTTCTCGGCGCAGAAGACCGCGCCCTTGGCCTGCACCGGCATGTAGGTGCTGTCGTGGTGCCAGCCCATGTTGCCCCGGTGCACCTTCATCATGTCGTCGGTGCCGTCGTCGGGACGCAACGACCCGTCGGCCTTGACGTTCGACAGCTCTGCCATCTCGATCTCGAGCTCCCCGAAGCGCTCAGCGAACTCGATCTGCTGCTCGCGACTCAGGTGCTGGCCGGGAAAGACGAGCAGCCCGTACTCGAGCCATCGCGAATACAGCTCGTCGAAGTCCTCATCGCTCAGCGTCGCCAGCTCGACGCCCGTCACCGAAGCGCCGAAGCAGGCGTCGAGCGGCTCGAAGGTCATAGTGTTCACGAGTCCCCCTTCTCGTCCCTCGCGAATGTCTCCAGGCTACTGTTCGCCGATCATGCGAGCAGTCGAGATCCAAGCACTCACCGGTCCCGCGGGCGTCGCCGTCGTCGAGAGCCCCGAGCCAGGGGACGACGGAACCCGCGTCCTGGTCGACATCGTCTGTGGCGGTGTGTCGTTCCCCGACCTCCTCCAGAGCCAGGGGCTGTACCAGATCCGCCCCGAGCCACCCTTCCGGCCCGGCATCGAGGCCGCCGGGGTCGTCCGATCGGCACCAGCCGACTCCGGGTTCTCACCGGGTGACCGGGTGTGCGTTTGGACGGGAGGATGCTTGGCGGATGTCGCATCGGCAAAGCCACTCGACGTGTTCCACCTGCCGTCGCAGCTGTCCTTCGAGGAGGGAGCGGCGCTGGTGATGAACTACCAGACCGCCGTGTTCTGCATGATCGATCGCGGTGGGCTGTCGGCGGGCGAATCGGTTCTGATCCTCGGCGCATCGGGCGGGGTGGGCACATCGGGAATCCAAGTCGCAAAGGGAGTCGGCGCCTCCCAGGTCATCGGCCTCGTCTCGACGCCCGAGAAGGGCGAGATCGCCCGGGCTGCCGGCGCGGACGACATCGTGCTCGTGTCCGATCACTGGAAAGACGACGTTCTGGAACTGACGGGCGGCCGCGGCGTCGACATGACCTACGACCCGGTCGGAGGTGACCGCTTCCTCGACGGAGTTCGGGCGCTCGCACGTTTCGGCCGGCTCGTCGTGGTCGGGTTCGCTGCGGGTGAGATCCCCACGGTGAAGGTCAACCGCCTGCTTCTCCGCAACGTTTCCCTGGTCGGTGCCGCCTGGGGTGAGGCCGTTGCCCACGACCCATCCATCCCGGGGGAGATCCATTCACGGCTCGTTCCGATGATCGAGTCGGGAGCGGTGAGGCCGCCGATCGGGCAGGTCCTTCCGATCGAGGAGGCAGCCGAGGCGTACCGGCTCCTCGACGAGCGCGAGGCGGTGGCCAAGGTGCTCCTGCGCATGCGTCCCGACCCGGAGTGAGCGCGTAGCCTGCGGCCATGAGCGACTCGCTGCTGTACGAGGTCCGCGACAACGTGGGCCTGATCACCTTCAACCGCCCCGACCGGATGAACACCATCACCGGTCCGATGCTCCAGGCGCTGTCCAACCGGCTCCTCGAGGCTGACCGGGATCGCAGTGTTCGCGTCATCGTGATCACGGGCGCCGGCCGGGCGTGGTGCGCGGGACTCGACGTGGCGGCGGCGAGCGAGGGCGAGGGCATCTCCTCGGATTCGGTCGGGGCCTCCCTCGGGGAGTTCGACCTCCGCGAGGCTCCCCCCGTGGTGCTCAACAAGATCGACACGCCCACCGTCGCGGCGCTCAACGGGGGCGCTGCCGGCTACGGCATGGACCTCGCGCTCGGGTGCGACATCCGCATCGCGGCCGAGACCGCGAAGCTCTCGGCCGCCTACACCGCCCGCGGTCTCGTCCCCGAATCGGGAGGCACCTGGCTGCTGCCGCGCATCGTCGGCTGGTCGAAGGCGGCCGAACTCCTCTTCACCGGTGCGGTGATGACGGCTGAAGAGGCCGCCCAGAACGGGCTGGTCAGCGAGGTCGTGCCCGCCGAGACGCTGATGGATGCAGCGTTCGATCTGGCCGGACGAATCTCCGCCAACGCACCGCTCGCCGTTCGCGCGGCAAAGCGTCTGATGCGCCATGCGATGACCGAGGATCTCGAGGACCACGTGCAGCGCCAGTTCCTGGCCCTGTTGCCGCTCTTCCAGACGAAGGACTTCCAGGAGGGCCTGATGAGCTACCTGGAGAAGCGTCCGGCCCAGTTCCACGGCGAGTGATCTTGAGGAGGACCACCTGATGCCGCTCTATGAACGACGCACCTACGACGTCACCGTCGGCAAGATGGCCGACGTGATCGCGCTCTACCGCGACGAGGGGTATCCCGCCCTCGAGGCTGGAGGCTTCTCCGACTACCTCGTCGGGTATTTCATCTCCGACACAGGCGCCCTCCACCAGCTGATGCATCTGTGGCGCTTCGAGGACGATGCAGAACGACGCGATTTCTGGGCTCGGCTGTTCTCCGACGACGACTTCATGGCCTTCGCGGGCCAACTTCGCCCCAACATCGCAAAGCAGGAGATCCAGCTGTTGCAGCCCGCACCGTGGGGCCCCAAC
>CAYUBX010000284.1:0-5101 GCA_964443165.1 uncultured Acidimicrobiales bacterium | reverse complement strand
CGTGGAGTTCGCCAACTTCGCCGCCGCTCCCACCGCGCTTGCTGTGATGGCCGACCTCGGCGCCGAGGTGATCAAGGTCGAGGCCGTCGGTGGTGATCCGATCCGCGGCCTGATGAAGCAGGCGAAGCTCCCCGAGGGAGCACACAACCCCGACCACGCGTTCCAGTTCATCAACCGGGGCAAGCGTTCGATCGAACTCAACCTCGACGACCCCGCGGGCGTCGCCGTCGCTCACAAGCTCGTGGCCACCGCAGACATCGTCGCGACCAACCTGCTGAAGGAGCGGCGCGAACGATTCCAGCTCGACGTCGACGACCTCTTCGCGATCAAGTCGGACCTCGTGATCGGCCTGCTGTCGGGATACGGCGAGGAGGGCGACGAGCGGAACCGGCCGGGCTACGACGTGACCGCGTTCTTCTCCCGATCCGGGCTGTACGGCGGGATGACCCCGCCCGACGGCGCACCTCCACACGCGCGACCGGGACAGGGCGACCACACCACCGCGATCGCTTTCTTCGGGGCGCTCATGACCGGGCTTCGGGCGCGCGACCAGACGGGCGAGGGTCAGGTGGTGGAGAGCACGCTGCTTCGCACCGCGGCCTTCACGATCGGGCTCGACCTGTCCAACGCACTGGTGGACGGCCAGGCGGCCTACGACCGGCCGAGGGAGCGTTCGATCTCCGCGATGCTCGAAGGCTTCGAGTGCTCCGATGGCAAGTGGATCCAGTTCGCGATGCCAGACACCGGGGACGCCTGGCCGCGCTTCTGTCACGCCCTCGACCGCGAAGACCTGATCGACCATCCCGACTACGCCACCGGCCGCGAGCGCTACCGACACATGGGTGAGCTGATGGCGACGCTCGACGAGACGATCGGCTCCAAACCCTTCGACCACTGGGCAAACCGGCTCGATCAGCAACGCTGTATCTGGGCCCCGATCAACGACTCCGTCTCCGCCGTCCAGGACCCGCAGGTCCGGGCGACCGGCGCGTTCGACACCATCGATCACCCGGTGGTTGGCGAGTTCGAGACGGTGGCGGCGCCGTTCCGGATGCCGCTCAACGACGAGGTCGGCGTTCGCGGACCCGCACCCGAGCGGGGCGAGCACACCCGAGAGGTGTTGGAGGAACTCGGGCTCAGCGCGGATGAGATCGACGAGCTGAAGGGCGGGGGCGTCGTGTCAGAGGGCGGGGCCTGACCAGTTCGCCTGTCCGCGCGACAGCGCGATGAGAGCCGCAGGGAGCGCCACGAGCCCCGCGAGCATGTAGACGATCATCGCCACGTTCGTGCGGAGTTCGTCCACCAGAAGCAGCGTCGTGGCCACTTCGACCGTGGCGAGACAGGCGACGAACCCGACGAGCCACCGTTCGTCGACTCGCGCCGCCGCCCACGACCCCAACGGCGCACCCCACACGACGACCGGAACGGCGGCCAGCCACAATCCGAGGAGATCCGCCTCGCTTGCCGCGAGGTCGACCGGTGTGCCACCGACCGACATGACGCGCTCCGCCGCGAGCTCGACGTCCAGCTGACCATCCAGCACACCGAGCAGAACGAAGCCCACCACCGACACGGACGCCATGACCGCGATGCTCGTGGGCAAGGCGGTCTTCGGCGACACGCCCGCGACGACGACCAACACCAGAAACACGAGGATGTTGGCCCCCGTCCCGGTGAGCGACGACAGAACTCCCCCCGCGAAAGCGGCAACGATCACGATCACCGAGAGCAGCGGATGCCAGGGAGCCGTCGGGCGACCCTCGTTCGCATCGCGGAGTCGACGGACCATGAGGATCGACGTCGTCGCGAGAACGATGCTGAAGGACGCCTTCACCCAGCCGGTCGAGAACGACGGCGGCCAAAAGACCTGCCCTGCCTCACCCAGCAGCCACAGCCCGCACAGGAACCCGGCGACGGCCGCCGGAATCGACACGGCCAGCGCCCGGCGTTCGAGAGGCCGTCGGTACAGCACGATCGCGATCACGGCCATCGTCATACCCACCGCTTGGATCGAGAGACCGAAGGTGCGGGCGACCGCACCCGGTACGTCGAGGGCCTTCGTGAACACCGGGAACGCCACCGCTCCACCACCCTCGGGGGACGAGCCGGCGAGGAAGCTACCGAACAGCATCGTGACTGCCGACTCCCAGTGATCCGCGACGCGGCCCCACAGCCCGCCGATCGACACGGCGATCGACCACGCCAAGGTCGCGAGCGCCGACACACCCCACGCGATGCGTTTCGCCTTCGCCGGATCCACGCCGCCGACGGTAGGCGGTGGCGACGATCGATACGCTGCCGCCATGAGCGAGCTCAACTATCTCACGGGCTTCGGCAACGAGCACGCGTCGGAAGCGGTCGACGGGACGCTGCCGATCGGCCAGAACTCACCCCAGCGCGTCGCCCACGGGCTCTACAACGAACAGCTCACCGGGACTGCATTCACGGCCCCGCGACCGGAACATCGCCGCAGCTGGCTGTACCGCATCCGCCCATCCGTACGGCACCTCAACGATCCGCGACCGATCGACCCCGGGCTCTGGCGCACGGGGCCGGACTGCGAGGGGTCCGTTCCGCCGAGGCAGGTGCGATGGGGAACCCTTCCGGGTGCGGAGGGGCCGGTTGACTGGGTGGACGGGACGGCGACGGCGGTCACCAACGGCGACGTCGCGATGCAGGCAGGCGGCGCGGTCCACCACTACGCCGCATCGAAGTCGATGGGCGATCGGCACTTCATGAACACGGACGGGGAGCTGGTGTTCTTCCCGTATGTCGGAGCGCTGCATCTCCGCACCGAGTTCGGTCCGCTCGACGTGCCGGTGGGTCACATGGCGATCGTTCCGCGGGGCGTGAAGTTCGCCGTGGACATCGACGAGGAGGGCCAGGCCAAGGCGCTGGGCTATGTGTGTGAGAACTACGGCTCCGCGTTCGCACTGCCCGAACCGGGACCCATCGGCGTTCATGCGCTCGCGCTGCCCCGCGACTTCGAGTACCCCACCGCCGCATTCGACGACTCAGAGCGGGAGTGTTCGCTGGTTGTGAAGGTCGAGGGTGGGCTGTTCGAGCAGGAGCTCGACCACTCACCGCTGGACGTGGTCGCGTGGCACGGAAACCTGGCGCCCTGTCGCTACGAGCTCCGCCGTTATTGCGCCGTGGGTCCCGTGGTGTTCGACCACCCCGACCCGTCGATCTGGACGCTGATGACGTCCACGTCGGAACGACCCGGCACGGCAAACATGGACATCGTGTTGTTCCGGGAGCAGTGGCGTGTGGCGGAGAACACGTTCCGACCGCCCTGGTACCACTCCAACGTGATGTCGGAGCTGATGGGGCTGATCGACGGGGTGTACGACGCGAGAGCCGAAGGGTTCCGACCTGGTGGTCTGAGCCTGCACAACCCCTTCATGCCCCACGGTCCCGACGCGACGACCTACGAGACCGGGAGCACGGTCGACCTCGAACCCGTGCGCTCCCCCGACTCACTCGCGGTGCTGTGGGAGTCGCGCTACCGCTGGCGGCCCACCGCCTGGGCCCTCGGCCTCGCCGACCTCCAAGACGACTACTCCACATCAACCTGGTCCGACCTCCGGGTCAACTTCACTGCGTGGGATGGGGTCAGACACCCGTCTGACCCCTAATGCGCGCCGAGGGTGGGAGAAGGACACACACCGCGCGACCCTACGAGTGAGACGTTGAGTTCAAGGGGTTTCGGGCCAAAGGGGGTCAGACACGTGTCTGACCCCTCCTGCGCGCGCAGGGTGAAGTCAACCGGCCCGCGGCGGCGAGTACTGCGCGTGCTTCGCCGCTTCCCAGCCGCCGGGGGCGAGGACACGTTCGCCGAAGGCGGTCGGGCTCTCCTCGAGTGCGGTCGCCATCGTGTCGTTCCACCGGTTGAGGTAGCCGAACAGCGAGCACACCGAAACGATGGCCGCGATCTGATCGTCGGAGTAGTGCTTCCGAAGCTCGTCGAAGTGCTCGGGCGTCGTCGAGTTGGGCACCTGGCCGGCGTGGAAGGCGAGCCGCAGGGCAGCGCGCTCGGCATCGTCGAACAGCTCGCTGGTCTCGAAGGCCCACAACGCGGCGATCTTGTCCTCCGGCACGCCGAGGCGGTGGGCCGAATGGCTCGTGTGCGCCTGGCAGTACCGGCACCCTGCCCCTGTGCTGGCCACCATGGCCACCATCTGCACCAACTCCGGCGAGATCAGCCCGTTCATGAACACCGCACCGCCGAGGCCACCGAACGCCTCGACCAGACCGGGAACGCGCGCCATCGTCTTCATTGAGTTGGGCACGAAACCCATCAGCTCCTCGACGACGGCGAAGCGCTCTTCGTGTTCGGTGAGCTGGTCCGACGGGAGCGGGTCGACGTTGGGCATGGGCACCTCCGGCTCGAAGCGCCCAGTTCATCACAGGGTGGCGAGCGCTCCGGCCAGTCGTTCCACCTCGGTGGCGGAGTACGGCCCTCGCATCGAGTAGATCACCAGGCCGACGCCTGCGTCGAAGAAAGGCTGCGCCTGTGCGGCGAGTTCGTCCACATTCGAATCGGGCGAGAAGGCCAGATGGATCGACCTCAGGATCTCGGACTGGTCACGGCCCACCGCCTGGCAGTGCGTTCGCAGCACGTCATGATGCTCCTGCCTCTCCTCGATCGTGGACGGGAAGGTGTAGTCCCAGTGGTCGGCGAACCGGGCAGCCGTCCGCAGCGTGCGGGTCTTGCCCTTGCCCCCGATGACGATCGGCGGGTGAGGCCGCTGTATCGGCTTCGGCTCGCAGCGGGCGTCGGCCAGCTCGTAGTACTGCCCGGAGAACGTCGTGTGCTCGTTCTCGAGGAGCGACACCACCACCTCGACGCCCTCCTCGAACCGGTCGCTTCGCTCCTTCAGGGACCCGAGGGGGATCCCGTAGGCATTCGACTCTGGCTCCATCCACCCCGCTCCGAGACCGAGTTGGAGGCGGCCACCGGAGATGTGATCGACCGTCGCAGCCATGTTTGCGGTGACGGCCGGGTGCCGGTAGTGCATCCCGTTGACCATCGAGCCGATCTTCACCCGCGTCGTGGCCTGGGCGAGCGCGGCCAACATCGTCCACCCCTCCAAGCAGG
>CAYUBX010000283.1:0-5103 GCA_964443165.1 uncultured Acidimicrobiales bacterium | reverse complement strand
GCGCTCAACAGCCTGCGCGAGCCTCGCGCGCAGTGCGCGTCCGCTGAGGGGATGGGCAGCGTTCATGAGGGGGGCCTCCTGGGACCCCGACACGCTACAGGGTCGCCGTGGGAGCCACTCCTGCGTTGCCGACCGGGAATGCCGCTTCCCGCGGCGTTGGTGGTCGTTGACGGCCGCGTGACAGGCTCTCCGTGGGGAAGGTGCCGGGCTCGGCTCGGGTGGCTGGAGAGGACGACGGGGGGCGAGATGAGCAACGGACCCACGAT
The DNA here is from genome assembly GCA_964443165.1 of uncultured Acidimicrobiales bacterium. Taxonomy (GTDB): domain Bacteria; phylum Actinomycetota; class Acidimicrobiia; order Acidimicrobiales; family Poriferisodalaceae; genus JAYPWI01. The sequence continues at coordinate 4,837 of CAYUBX010000283.1, read as the reverse complement.
CACTACCTTCGATGGTGAGGTATCGGCAGACGCCGTCATCGCAGAGCTCGAGTCGAACGGCTGCGCCATCGTGATGCGCCGCGCAGGAGACGACTGCATGCGGCGGCTCCACGCGGAGCTCCAGCCGTATCTCGACGAAGCGCCTGTTGGTCGCACCGACTTCGCGGGCCGAGCCTCGAGGCGGCGCAACGGGCTGGTCGCGAAGTCCGAGGCTTGCCGCGAGCTGGCGGTTGACCCGTTGGTGCTTGCGGTGTGCGACGGGGTGCTCGGCCCATACTGCGTCAGTTACCGTCTGCACGTCACCGTGCTCATCGAGCTGATGCCCGGCGAGGTGCGCCAGCCGCTGCATCGCGATGGCGAGATCTATCCCGTGCGGCACCCGGCGCCTCCGATGACCCTTTCCACGTTCTGGGCATACACCGACTTCACCGCGGAGAACGGCGCCACCCTCATTGCGCCCGGCTCGCACCGCTGGGCCCATGAGCGTGAGCCGCAGGCACACGAGCTCGTACAAGCGGTGATGCCGGAGGGCTCGGTCCTGCTCTACACGAGCAGTGTCTGGCACGGCAGTGAGGCGAACCACTCCGAGGGGGTACGCACCGGTATGGCGCTGCACTACAACCTCGGTTGGCTGCGCCAGGAAGAGAATCAGGTGCTCTCCTCGCCGCCAGAGATTGCCCGGCACTTTCCCGAGCAGCTGCAGCGCCTCATCGGCTACGACCTCGGCGGTCCGTACCTCGGTTTCGTTGAACAAGGCAACCCGATCCGGCTGCTACGCGACGACGGGGACGGCGACTATGCCCGCACGGAACCTGCACTCGATGCCCGACGGGCGACCATCGAGCCCATTCCGATCGGCAACACCGCTAGTTCTCACCAGGAGCCAACACAGCCAACTTGATCCGGTGCCCGATCGCTCCCCGGAAATCGCACGGCCCTGTCTAGCCCTCTGGCGGCGGCGCAAGTGGTAGATCCGCCCGACCGGCTGCGTAGCCGCCGTCGACCAGGATCGTCGAGCCGGTAATGAAGTCGGCTTGGGCGGAGGCCATGAAGAGCACCGCACCGGTGACGTCCTCCACCCTGCCAACCCGCCCGATCGGTACGTCCTTGACGTAGAGATCGACGAATGATTGCGCAGGACCACGGCCGCCACGCTGAGACAAGTCCATCAGCCCCGGCGCCACCCCGTTGACATTGATTCCGTGTGGGCCGAGTTCGAGGGCCATGCTCCTCGTGAGCATCTCGAGTGCCGCCTTTGACGAGGAATAGTGAGCCGACCCGGCCCGAGTCCACAGGTAGTTGCCGGACAAGATGTTGACGATTTTCCCGACCCGGCCCGCTGCGATCGTCCGCTTGGCGAACGTCTGCGCCATCAAGAACGCGCCCTTCAGATTGACGTCGAAGACTCCGTCCCACTGAGCCTCGGAGAGCTCCAGGAAGGCGGTGTTCTGAGCGGTTCCCGCATTGTTCACGAGTACGTCGATTGACGCGAACGTCCGCTCCGTCGCAGCGACGAGGTCCTCGACACCTGCGCTCGTCGAGATGTCCGCAATATGCGCATCCACCCGCTCGAATCGAGTCTTGAGGTCTGCAAGCGCCGCGTTCAGCTTCTGAGGCTTGGTCCCATTCAGCATGACGCTTGCACCCGACTGTAGGAAAGCCTCGGCCGTTGCATGGCCGAATCCCCCCGAACTACCTGTGACCAAGACCACCTTGTCGACAAAATCGATGTGCACGGTCTCTCGCCTCTTCCCTGGCCGATCTGCGGGCGTCTACCTTTCGGGGTACCTGCCGAGCGCGACCTGGCCCACGTATTCACGCAACTCGGCCGGGCCGAAGGGCTGCATGAAGGGACCCGCCCGGACATCCCGATACAGACGAGCGAGCGCGGCTGAGTTTGTATAGCCGGAGCCTCCGAGCAGGTCCATGGCCTTGCTGACAACTCCGATTGCCCCCCGATTCACCGTCCATTTCGCCACTTGGTAGTCGCTCATCAGGCCGTGAGCGTCTTCCATGGACGCAACGGAGGACACGTGGCGCTCCACGTACTTGTCCATCTGCACTGCGGACGCGCCGAGCACCGCTCGACACTGGGCCAGCTCGAGTGTCATCTCACCCACGAGGTTCTGAATGCCCGACTGCTCGGCAGCGAGCTGACCAACACGCGACGCCGTTGCCAGCTTCGACAACGCAATGTCGTACGCCGCTTCGGCGATACCCAAGAAGGCGCCGACGAGCACGATGTTTGCGATCGCCCGAAACTCCAAGTAGTCCAGGCTCCACCTTCCCCACGGGCCCATCTTGGAGAGGGCCGAATCAGGTACCCACGCGTCTTCGAAGACGACCGACTGACTGCCCGAACCTCGCATTCCCAACGCATCCCAGTCGTCCTGAGGTACAAGGCCCGGTGTGTTCATCGGAAGCACGATGTTCGCCATGTGGTCGCCATCGCCGTCACGAACGCGCACGACCGTCGAGACGTGGCTTGCGATGGGTGACATCGTGACGAAGATCTTGCGCCCATTGATCTGCCACCCGGTGCGGTCACCGCTGCGCCGGCGCACGGCCTCGGTTACGGGGTGCAGATTGTCGGTCCCGACCTCGGTTGCTGTGGCGCAGACGAGCATCTCGCCGGCTGCCATTCTCTTGAGGGGCTCGGCGAGTTCGTTTGTGCGCTCCTGGTCGGGACCCAGGTTCGCGCTGGCAAGGGAATAGGTGTGCGCCATGCGTCGACCGATCGCATGGTGCATGGTGATGGCGATCGCGGTCGATGCGTCTCCCCGCGCAAGTGTGGCGATGGCGAGGATCCAGTCGTGGATGGACTCCAGACCGAAGCCCCCCAGCTCTTCGGGGACGAAGGCCGACGAGATACCCGCGGCGAACAGGTCGTCAAAATTCTCGCGACACATCTCGTTCTGGGCGTCGGCGGCCTGGGCGCGCTCGGCGAAGGGCGCCACGAGCGCCTCTGCGGCTGCAACGACAGCCGCGCCGGTAGCGGTTCGAGGCACCAGGTCGAAGCTCACGAGTGAGCCACCGGACCTCGGACTGCGGCGAAATGGCCACCTGACATGTCGTGATTCCCTCGCATCCTGCAGGGATGGATCGCCAGCATCGCCAAACCCTACTGGCGACTGTCAGAACCAAACGTCGGCCGCGCGCCTCGTGACGGCCCCGGCGGACTCTCTGAGACGGCTCCGCGGAACCGCTCGGTAACGGGTCGATTCGCGAATACCGAGCGCTCCGCGCGAACCGCACCATCGTGCCGTTGGCGCTCTGACCACCGGCCCAGATCAGGCGGTCTCGATTGAGGTATCCGGCCACGAGTCGGTTCGGCGTTCGCGCGGCCGGAGGGTGGTGAGCGGTTGGTCGGGACTCGCCCTCGCCGGGACTGCGCGACGATGACGCTTGTTCGCGTGAACGGGGGTTTGATGCGGCAGTTCTGGGCACCCATTGGTCGAGGTGACGCGGCCACCATCGGCGAGCGGGCGCGGGGCCTCGAGGATCGCGGGTACAGCGGGGCGATCGGCAACCAGGTGTACGGCCCGCCGTGGGCAAGCATGGCCGTGGCCGCGGCGTCCACGTCGTCCCTGCAGCTCGAGACCGGGATCGCGATGGCGTTCGTGCGCTCGCCGTTCGAAACGGCGTGTGCCGCGCTCGAACTCGACGAGATCAGCAACGGCAGATTCACCCTCGGTCTGGGTACCGCGCCCCAGACATGGACCGAGGCGTTCTTCGGTGAGGAGTTCGATCCACCGATCGGCCGGCTCCGGGAGGTCATTGAGATTCTGCAGCTCGTCTTCGACGCTGCCGCTGCCGGTGCCACGTCCATTCCGTCGTACGCCGGCGATCACTATCGGTTGTCGTTCGACGGCATTCACCCGAACTTCGGGGCGGGGGCGCGGAGGGTGCCGGTGTTCATCGCGGCGTTGCGTGAACGGCTGTGCGAGCTGGCAGGAGAGTGTGCCGATGGCTTCATCGGGCACTCCATCTGGTCACGATGGTGGCTCGAAGAGCGGGCGCTCCCCGCATTGTGGCGAGGTGCGACTGCGGCCGGTCGGGATCCTGCCGATCTCCACGTGCAGCTGTGGTTGACGGCGTCGATCGACGAGGATCCCATCGCGGCAGCCAGACAGGCCAGAGGCAACGTGGCGTTCTACGCCGCGATCCCCAGCTACCGGTCGTACTTCGATGCGCATGGGTTCGGCGATGTGTTCGACACCCTCGTTGAGGCACGACGATCAGCGCCGCTGGAACAGTGCATCGATCTCGTTCCCCTCGAGGCGGCGCGGACGTTCGCGGTGTGTGGCACTCCCGACGATGTGGCGGCCGAGATCAACAGCATCGCGAACCACGCGGACTCACTCTGCGTAAAGCCACCCATGTGGGGCATCGACCCGGCCGACGCGGTCGAGCAGGCGCAACGACTCGAGCGGATTCTCCTCGGGTAGCGGGCAGCTCGCAGAACCGCTCTGGACCTCAGCCCAGGTTCATGTAGATGCCGCTGCGGATCAGGTCTGCCGACGGGTTGGCCGACACCTCCATCCAGAAGTTCTGGAACTGCTCGTCGGCGCCCTGCTGGTCGGCGAACTCGCCGTACGCGTCGAGGTCCACGAACAGCGAACTCTCCACCTGCTCGGCCGGCGGATCCGCCATCACCCGACCGACCAAGTCCATCCACGCCGGATCGGCCTGGACCTTCTGCATGTTCGCAGCCCACGCTGCGTTGGACTCGTGCACGATCATCGTCGTGATGTTTCCGATGTCGCCGCCGGATGGCCTGAGCGGTGTGTTCACAACGGCAACGGTCGTTCAGTCAGGGCCAGGGGTGCCCGGTGTG
>CAYUBX010000282.1:1035-5116 GCA_964443165.1 uncultured Acidimicrobiales bacterium | reverse complement strand
GGCATGGGTCAGACGCTCGTCGACACCCGCGCCTTCGAGGGCTGCGAAGAGATCACCGTCGTGCGCGATCAGGACGATCCGGGCCGCCTCCTGGTTCTCGAGCAGTGGGCGACGCGGGAGAGCTACGAGGCCTACCTGGCCTGGCGCACCGAGCGCGGCGACATGGACGGGCTCGCCGACATCAGCACCCAGCCCTACCGGGTCAGCTACCTCGACTACGTCCGAGCCTGAACGTCGACTCCATCGTCGCATCCACGAACTCGGCACCGTTGAGTCGGAGGTCGAGTGGTACCCGGCCACCGGTGGCCGTCTGTGACTCGGCCTTTCTCGACGGGTTGGCGGTGGGGCGAGCTCAGGTGGCCTGGCCGGCGAGCTTGCGGTTCTTGATCTTGGCCTTGACGTAGTCGCGGTTCATGAACGCGATGAAGTCGAGGCTGATCTCTTTGGGGCACGCCTCGTGGCACTCGCCGTGGTTGGTGCAGGAGCCGAAGAACTGCTCCATGGTGTCCACCATCGCCTCGGTGCGGTCCCACCGTTGGGCCTGACCCTGGGGGATCAGGTTGAGGTGGGCGAGCTTGGCCGATGTGAACAGCTGGGCCGCCGAGTTGGGACACGCCGCCACGCAGGCGCCGCAGCCGATACAGGCCGCGGCGTCGAACGAGGTGTCCGATGCCTCCTTCGGCACACGGGTGAGGTTGGCGTCGGACGCCGCACCGGTGTTGACCGAGATGTACCCGCCGGCCTCGATGATGCGGTCGAACGCCGACCGATCGACCACGAGATCCTTCACGACCGGGAACGCCTTGGCCCGGAACGGCTCGACCGTGATGGTCTGCCCGTTCTGGAACTTGCGCATGTGCAGCTGGCACGTGGTGGTGGCCTTCTCGCTGCCGTGCGCCTGCCCGTTGATCATGAGGTCACACGTGCCGCAGATGCCTTCGCGGCAGTCGTGATCGAACTCGACCGGGACCTTGTCGTCGTTGACGAGGTTCTCGTTGACGATGTCGAGCATCTCGAGGAACGACATGTCGGTGCTGATGCCCGTCATCTCGTGCGTCTCGAAGTGACCCTCGGAATTGGGGCCGTCTTGGCGCCAGATCTTGAGGGTGAGGTTGAGATCGCTCACTTGTAGCTCCTCGTGCTCGGCTGGACGTACTCGGCGACCAGCGGCTCGGCGTGGCGGGTCTGGTCGTTGTCCTCGCCCTGCCACTCCCACGCGGCGACGTGCATGAAGTTGTCATCGTCGCGCTTGGCTTCGCCGTCCTCGGTCTGGTGCTCGGCCCGGAAGTGACCGCCGCAGCTCTCCTCGCGCTCGAGCGCATCGCGGGCCAGCAGCTTGGCCAGCTCGAAGAAGTCGGCCACCCGACCGGCCTTCTCGAGGCTCGAGTTGAGGTTGTCGCCCGAGCCGGGGACCCGCACGTCCTTGTAGAACTCCTCCTCGAGAGCGGGAATCTCCGAGAGGGCCTTGTTGAGACCCTCCTCTGTGCGCTCCATGCCGCAGTACTCCCAGACGATCTTGCCGAGCTCCCGATGGAACCAGTCGACCGAACGGGTGCCGTTGGTGTCGAGGAACTTCGCGGCCTGGTCCTTCACCGCCTTCTCAGCGGCCTGGAACACCTCGTCGTCTGTGCTCACCGGCGACTCGCCGAGTCGCTCGGCCAGGTTGCCGCCGATGGTGTAGGGCAGCACGAAGTACCCGTCCGCCAGCCCCTGCATCAGCGCCGAGGCACCGAGGCGGTTGGCGCCGTGATCGGAGAAGTTGGCCTCCCCGATCGCGTAGCAGTTGGGGACGGTGGTCTCGAGGTTGTAGTCCACCCAGACGCCACCCATCGTGTAGTGGATGGCGGGGTAGATGCGCATTGGAACCTTGTAGGGGTTCTCGCCGGCGATGCGCTCGTACATGTCGAACAAGTTGCCGTACTTGGCCCGGACGGCATCCTCGCCGTCGCGCTCCATTACGGCGGAGAAGTCGAGGTACACGCCGTTCTTCAGCGGCCCGATGCCCTTGCCCTGGTCGACCACGGTCTTGGAGTTGCGGCTGGCCACGTCGCGCGGGACGAGGTTGCCGAACGCCGGGTACTTGCGCTCGAGGTAGTAGTCGCGCTCGCCCTCGGGGATCTGATCGGGTGAGCGGGCGTCGTCGAACGCCTCCGGCACCCAGATCCGGCCGTCGTTGCGGAGTGACTCGGACATGAGCGTCAGCTTCGACTGGAACTCGTCGCTGACCGGGATGCAGGTGGGGTGGATCTGGGTGTAGCAGGGGTTGGCGAAGAACGCGCCCTTGCGGTGTGCCCTCCACGCGGCGGTGACGTTGCAGGCCATCGCGTTGGTGGAGAGGTAGTACACGTTTCCGTACCCGCCGGTGGCGAGAACCACCGCGTGGCCCGAGTGCGACATGATCTCACCGCTCACCAGGTCGCGGGTGACGATGCCGCACGCCTGGCCGTCCTTGACGACGAGGTCGAGCATCTCGGTCTTGGTCCACAGCTCGACGCCGCCGGCCGCCACCTGCTTCATCAGCGCCTGGTAGGCGCCGAGCAGGAGCTGCTGGCCGGTCTGGCCGCGGGCGTAGAAGGTGCGCGACACCTGGGCGCCGCCGAACGACCGGTTGTCGAGCAGGCCGCCGTACTCGCGGGCGAACGGAACGCCCTGCGCGGCGGCCTGGTCGATGATGTTGACCGACACCTCTGCGAGGCGGTGCACGTTGGACTCACGGCTGCGGAAGTCTCCGCCCTTCACCGTGTCGTAGAAGAGACGGTGCACCGAGTCGCCGTCGTTGGTGTAGTTCTTCGCCGCGTTGATGCCACCCTGCGCGGCGATCGAGTGGGCACGCCGTGGCGAGTCGTGGAAGGTGAAGGCCTTCACCTTGTAGCCGAGCTCGCTCAACGACGCGGCCGCCGACGCGCCGGCCAGGCCGGTTCCGACGACGATGATCTCGAACTTCCGCTTGTTGTTGGGGTTGACCAACTTGGTGGAGAACTTGTGGTTCTCCCAGCGGTCCCCGATCGGACCTTCAGGGATCTTGGGGTCAAGGACGGTCATCAGTGGTCCTCCGCCTGGAGCTGCAGACACTCGAGTCCCTCGGTGTCGTTCACGGGACATTCCCTGTTGTCCTCGTCGATCAAACCCGCCTGGGTCAGGATCGGGAAGCTCAGGTTGCCGATGAGAATCACGCCCGCCACGAGGGTCGCCAGGTTGCGGCGCAGGGCGTTGAATTTGGGGTTGTTGATGCCGAGGCTCTGGAAGAGGCTCCAGGTGCCGTGGAAGATGTGGATCGCGAGCGCCACGTTGGCCGCGATGTAGATGATCGCGATGGGCAGGTTGCCAAGGCTCTCTGCGACGTTGTGATACGGATCGCCCCGCACGTAGTCGCCGCCCAACCACCAGCCCCATGTGAGGTCGGCGAGGTGGAAGAGCAGGTAGAGAAGGATGATCGGACCGGTCCAGCGCATGGTGCGGCTGGCGTAGTTGGCGGCCACGTAGTCCCGCTTGGAGGCGTACTTCTTCTCGCCCCCCATGTAGTCGGCCTTGTCGCTGGCCTTCCGGCTGCGTTCCTTCAGCGAGTAGGCGCTGTGGATGTGCAGAACGAACATGGCGATGAGGCCGAAGCGCATGGCCCACAAGATCCAGTGCTTGGGGATCAGGCCGCCGCCGAGCGTGCGAAGCGACTCGGCGTATTCGTGCATGCGGGCGGGGCCCTCGTACACGTGCAGGTTGCCCACCATGTGGGCGATCACGAACCCCAGCAGGCCGATGCCCGTCAGGGCCATCACCCATTTGCGTCCCACGGACGACTGGTAGATGTTCAGCGGGAATGGCCATTCGCGCTTGGGTTTGAAGACCGGCGTCGATCTTGCCGGGTTCCGTGTTGGAGCTGCCATCTTCGCCATCCTCCCGGTGCTCTCTGGGGGTGGTGGGGTTCACCGTATCCCCCGATGTTGACCGTCGACGATTCGATCGGTTCCGGTGGGCTGATTAGGCGCGACGGGAAGCGTTGCGCGAGGTCACGTCGACCTCGTAGGAGTTGTCGACCACGAGGTCCTTGGCTTGCAGGGAGAGGGTGAGCCGTCCGGTTCCGGAT
>CAYUBX010000282.1:0-1025 GCA_964443165.1 uncultured Acidimicrobiales bacterium | reverse complement strand
GCGACACCGAATCCGCGTCGAATCGGCCGCCGAACTCCCAACTGCGCTCCTCGGCGCCGCTCGCTTGCCACCTGACCGTGAGCGCCGAATCCCCGATGTCGGTCCGCAGGTCGCTCACGACGTGGATCACACAACTGTGGGCGCCCGTGGCGATCGAATCAGCATGAAGGTCCGCCACGGCGATGACCGGTCGGCACGCCGCGACCAGCGCGTGCCATCCGAGCTTCGGACGCCGCTCGTGGTCGAGGACCGACGGCGTCACGAACGGCATCGCGTCAGCCAGCAGGAACTGGCAGAAGCCGCCCGTCGGGCGGTACTTGAGCACCCGGAGCATCTCGATGGTGTGGCGGATGACGTGGGCCTGGCGCTTCTGCGTCGCCTCCACCCAGTCGCTCCAGGTCGGGCTGTCGGCGGGCGGCGTGTGAGCGGCGAGCAGGTCGAGTTGGCCGCCGAGTCGAGCGAGGGTCTCGCAGTCGATGTTCGGGAACTCCTCGGCGAGAGCGGCCTCGATCGTCTCGTCGTCCGGGAGGGCTTGCGCGCCGAACTCGGAAACGAAGCGGATCAGCCGCGGCATGCGCTTGCCCACCGCCGCAATGTCGTCGACCCGACCGGAGCGCCACCCGAGGTAGAGGTGGCTGTCGGTTCCGTCGAGCTTGGGAAGGTGCGGCGCGACCCCCGAGTGGGCGATGGTCGGCCGGGTCGGGTCGCTCGATCGAAGGGTCTGCTGCACCGACCGGTCGATGATGCTTCGATTCCACGACGGCGACTGCGCGGCCCAAACGCTACGACGGAGACCGTGCCCGGCTTCGGCGTCGATGCGGTGGCCGGGCCGGTGAGCCACTCTCCCCGGCTCGTTGTGGCCGCTCCAGATCACGACGGACGGGTGATGACCGAGCTGGGTCACCAGGAGGTCGGCCTGGCGCATCGCCTCGCGTCGGATCGAGCGTGAGTGGCCCCATTGAAGGGGGAAGTCCTGCCAGAGCAACATCCCGATCCGGTCGGCCTCGCGGTACAGGTCGGGCGCG
>CAYUBX010000281.1:0-5139 GCA_964443165.1 uncultured Acidimicrobiales bacterium | reverse complement strand
GAGTGACAGCGGCGGCCATCGCTTCGACATCGGGTCGAAATCGACAGTCGGGAGCAACCGGAACGCGGCAGGAGGTGGCGCCAGAGGCCTGAATCGTCGCCTCATACGTCAGATACATCGGGTCCGAGGCGATCACCTCGTCGCCCTGTTCGAACAGGCACAGGCAGCTCGCGAAGAGCGCGTTCTGTGTGCCGGCGAAAGGAGCGATGTTCTCCTCGTCAACCGGGAGCCCGTGACGTGCAGAGAGCCGACGGGCGATGGCCTGCCGCAGAGCAGGGCGTCCGTCGATCTCGGCGTAGTGGGTGTCGCCCTCGCGGAGAGCCGAGACCGCCGCCTCGACGATCGGTGCCGGGGTCGCGAAGTCCGGGTCGCCGACGCTCAGCACGATCACGTCCTCGCCCGCGGCCTCGGCCTGCCGGGCGGTGAAGTGGATCTGCCAGCCGGCCGCTCCCTCGCCCCCGATGCGTTCGACCAACGACGACAGCCTCATCGCGCCGCAGCGTAGCCCCAGCCATCGCGCGCTCTGCCTCACTAACCTGGTGACGCACCTGGCTGACACCGCGACCGTTTGGGAGACCCGTGGCAGAAGTACCGAGCCGACCGCATGTCGAGGACTGGACCACCGACCTCGACCATCTCGACCCGCGGTTCGTCGCCGATCCGTATCCCATCTACGAAGAGCTGCGCGACCAGTGTCCGATCGCGCACAGCGAGCGATACGGCGGGATGACGTGGCTCACCAAGACGGAGGACATCTCCACCGCGGCCCACGACACCGAGGCGTTCAGCAGCCGACGCGTCGCCCTCAACGAAGTCTCGACCGACAAGAAGGGCCTCGTCCTCCCGCCGCTCAACTTCGACCCGCCCGATCACACCGAGAGCCGCCGCATGATGCTGCCGTACTTCTCCCCGAAGGCGGTCGCAGCGTGGGAGCCCACGATTCGGGAGATCTGCGCCGGACTACTCGACGCCCTCGACGGCCGCACCGAAGTCGACGCAGCCAAGGACTACTCGCAGGAGCTTCCCGGCGACATCACCACCCGCATGCTGGGTGTTCCGCTGGAGGACGCTCCGATGTTCCGCGGCTGGCTGCACGACCTGCTCGAGGTCGGGCCCGTCGACGAGGACGTCGCACGCGAGACCACGAGCACCATGATCGGGTACATCCTCGAGCTCATCGAGCGGCGGCGCGGTGACACCCGGCCCGACGACTTCCTGAGCTACCTCATGGCCCAGGAGTTCGACGGTCGCCCCATCAACGACAGCGACATGTCGAAGATGCTCTTCCTGATCCTCATCGCCGGGATCGACACCACCTGGTCGGCCATTGGTTCGTCGCTTCTGCACCTCGCGAGCCACCCCGAGGACCGCCAGCGCCTGGTCGCCGAACCAGAGCTGATTCCCTCCGCAGTCGAGGAGTTCCTGCGGGCATACGCACCCGTGTTCGTCGCCCGGATCACCAACGAGGACGCGGAAGTCGGCGGGTGCCCCGTGCCCGCCGGCGAATGGACCGTGCTGGCGTACCCGTCTGCCAACCGGGATCCCGAGGCCTACGATCGGCCGGACGACGTGCTCATCGACCGTGGGGCCAACCGTCACTCGGCGTTCGGGCTGGGCGTCCACCGCTGCCTCGGTTCCAACCTCGCCCGCCTCGAGATGCAGGTGGCCATCGAGATGTGGATGGAGCGCTTCCCCGACTTCGAGCTGATCGACCCAGACGCCGTCACCTACAGCGCCGGCCTGATCCGCGGCCCGCGCGCCGTGCCCGTACGAATCCTCGAACGAGCCTGAACGAGCTACGGCAGGCGGCCCGCGTGGCCGAGGGCTCGGCGGACGATGCGATCCTGGCCGCCCGTCATCTCACCGGACACCGCGAGCGATGCCGCTTCGACGTTGGTGACCCAGGCGAAGTCCAATGCGTTCTGGCTGGGCTGGCATTCGCCTTCGATCGGCACGATGTATGCCAGCGACACCGCGTGCTGGCGCGGGTCGTGGAACCCAGTCTTGTGGGGGTCGGGCATGTACTCGGCGATGGTGAATGGCGTCGGCGCCACGGGCAACCGCGGAAACGCCTCTGGCCCGAGGTCCTTGTCGAGATGGCGCATCAGGGCTTGGCGAACCGTCTCGCCCCACATCACCCGGCCGCTGACGATCGCTCGCGAGATCGTGTCGTCGGGCATCGCGCGCAACAACAGCCCGACGTGGGTCAGTTGGCCCATCTCGTCGAGCCGGACAGGCACGGCCTCCACGTAGACCATCGGAACGCGGCCGCGCACGATCCCGAGTTCGACGTCGTCGAGCCAGAGCGACTCCGTCTCCGTCGAATCGGTGCCGAAGTTGTCGGTCGTGTCAGCCATCGAAGTCGAGTGTGCCAGGGGTCCTCCCCACCCCAGCGCATGCCCGTCGACGTAGTCTTCGGACGTGGCTGACCAGCCGTTTCCTACTCTCTTTTCGCCCCTCGAGGTCGGCCCCGTCACGCTGCGGAACCGCATCGTGTCGTCAGGACATGCCACCCGGTTGGCCGACGGACAGGTCGTGAGCGACCGGCTGCGTGCGTACCACCGGGCCCGGGCCGCCGGCGGTGCAGGGCTCATCATCACCGAGGCGAGCTTCTTGACCCGCGATGCCTCGTACTCCTCGGCGCAGCTGGTGTGCGCCGACGACACGATCGTGCCCACCTATCGGGCACTCGGCGAGGAGCTCCGCTCGGAGGGCTGCGCGGTGTTCGGCCAACTCCTCCACCTCGGCCTGGAGCACGCGTCCACCCTCGACGGCACCCGCGTCGCTGCCCTCGGTCCCACCGCCAGCCCGTCGGAGCGCTATCACACGTCCGGTCGAGCGATGACGCTCGAGGACATCGATCAGGTGGTCGACGACCACGCGGCGGCCGCCGAGCGAATGCGCCGCGGCGGGCTCGACGGCGTCGAGGTCGCCGCCAGCCACGGCTACCTGCTGGCCCAGTTCCTGTCGCCACGACTCAACCGACGCACCGACGAGTACGGCGGGTCGCTGGAGAACCGCCTTCGCCTCACCCGTCGCGTGCTGCTCGCGGTGCGGGCGGCCGCTGGCCCCGATCTCGCCGTGGGCATCCGGATCAGCGGCGACGAGATGACCACCGATGGCCTCGAGCCGCACGATGTCGTCGAGGCGTGCGCTGCGCTGGGCACCGAGGGGCTCGTCGACTACTTCAACGTCACGATCGGCTCGTCGCGGCAGGTCGCCGCCGCAGTGCACATCGTGTCCCCGATGAGCACAGAGATGGCGATCAGCACGACCTTCAGCGAGCGGGTGAAGCGGCGGGTTGCTCAGCCGGTTCTCGCGGTCGGACGCATCAACTCACCGGCGCTTGCCGAGCACGTTCTCGAGAGCGGACGCGCCGACCTCGTCGGGATGACCCGAGCGATGATCTGCGACCCGGAGATGCCCACCAAGGCGCGCGACGGCCGAGCAGATGAGATCCGTACGTGCATCGCGTGCAACCAGGCGTGCATCGATCGCTTCCACCGCGGCCACGGCATCTCGTGCATCCAGCACCCCGAAACAGGACGCGAGCTCACCTATCGGGTGCGCACCCCGGCATCGCAGATCCGACGGGTGATGGTGGTCGGAGGGGGCCCGGCGGGGCTCAAGGCCGCTGTGGTCGCCGCGGAGCGCGGGCACGACGTCACCCTCTTCGAGAAGGCCGCCCGTCTCGGTGGCCAAGCGCTGTGGGCCGAACAGCTGCCGCGGCGAGCCGAGTTCGGCGGGCTGATCGAGAACCTCGCGCGCGAGGCGGAGGCTGCCGGTGTGATGGTCGAGCTGAGTGCGGAGGTGACCCCCGTCCTGGTCCAAGAACGCCAGCCCGATGTCGTCATCGTCGCGACCGGAGCGAGCGCGGGCCTGCCGCGAGGTGAATTCGACGGCGCTCACATCGTGACCGCCGTCGATGTGCTGCGGGGCTGCGAGGTCGGCAAGCGGGTGCTCGTCGCCGACTGGAAGTGCGACTGGACCGGGCTGGGAATGGCCGAGCTGCTCGCTCGCCGCGGGCACCGGGTGACCCTCGCCTCCACCGGCTACGTCGCGGGCGAGACGATCCCTCGCTACACGCGCGACGAGTGGCTTGCCGACATGCATCGGCTGGACGTGAACTTGATTCCGTTGACCCGGCTCTTCGGCGCGGACGAGGACACCGTGTACCTGCAGCACATGGCGAGCGGTGAGCCGGTCATCGTCGAGGGAACCGATTCGGTCGTGTCGGCTGGCCTCGCCGAGTCGAACAACGAGCTCGCGGAGTCCCTCACTGGTATGACCGCCGTGCACGTAATCGGGGACGCGCTCGCTCCACGCACCGAGGAGGAGGCCACCCTCGACGCGCTCGACATCCCGAGCGCGTTGTGACCGACTGGTCGGCGACCCCGATCACACCGGCGCTCGGAGCGGTGGTTCGCGGCGTTGACCTCTCGAGGCCACTCGACGACGAGGACTGGGCGCGGATCGACGAACTGTTCGCCCGCTACCTCGTTCTGGTCTTCCCCGGCCAGGAGCTGACGCCCGACCGCCACGTGGAGATCGGCCGCCACTTCGGCGAGCCCTACATCCACCCCTTCCTGACCGCCGTCGAGGGCCATCCGGCGATACTCGAAGTCCTCAAAGAGCCGGACGACGATCAGCCCTTCGGCGGCGAGCACTGGCACTGCGACATCAGCTTCACCGACCCGCCCTCCAACGTCTCGCTGCTGTACTCCCTCGAGATCCCGGAGATCGGTGGCGACACCTTGTTCGCCAACACCGCCCTGGCGTACGACCACCTCTCCCTTCAGATGCAGCGCCTGGCCCGCGGTCTGCGGGCCCACCACACTTACCCCGGCCGCCAGGAGGGCGACACGGGCGCGTCGGCGGTTCATCCCGTCGTGTGGAGGGATCCCACCACGGGACAGCGCTCGCTCTACGCCAACAGCGCGTTCGTGTCGCGGCTCGACGGGATGAGCCGACGAGAGTCAGCTCCGATCCTCGCGGCGCTGTTCGACCACCAGACCCGTCCGGAGTTCCAGTGCCGCGTCTCGTGGGGCCCTGGACAGCTCGTGATCTGGAACAACCACGCCACGATTCACTACGCGCTCAACGACTACCCCGGGGTGAGGCGAAGCCTCCACCGGGTGA